>NZ_JBVJLS010000018.1:0-210207 GCF_055584605.1 Nocardia sp. NPDC102475
GTCTCGCGTCCGAGTCGTCGAAGCGCATGCGACGAAGTCGCGAGTCTCGACGGCTCGGACGCGAGACACCAGGGGGCCGCGAACACGCCGCGCCGCAGGCGCGGCAAATCAGACACAGTTACCGACGCAGACCCAGGCGCTCGATCAGCGAACGGTAGCGGTGGATGTCCTTGTCGGCGAGGTACTTCGACAGGCGCTTGCGACGACCGATCAGCGCCATCAGGCCGTGGCGGGTGTGGTGGTCGTGCTTGTGCTTCTTCAGGTGCTCGGTGATGTCGGCGATCCGCTTGGACAGCAGCGCGATCTGCGCCTCCGGGGAACCGGTGTCCTTCTCGTGCACGCCGTACTCGGCGAGAATGGCCGACTTCTGCTCGGTGGTCAGCGCCATGGGGCATCCACTCCTATTTCTCAGTTCCGCGCTCGAGGATTCCGGTTACCCGGCCGGGTGCCACCGCGGACCGCAGCAAACCCGAGGAGCCACCTTACCCGACACCCCACGCCGAACCGAATCCGGTCAGGAGTCGGCGGCGGTGAGGACCTTGCGGGAGTTCTCGACGTCGCGGGCCATGGCCTCGAGAAGTTCGTCGATGGAATCGAATTTGCGCATACCGCGCAGATGCTCGACGAAATCCACCGCGACGTGCTGGCCGTAAAGATCGGCCTCACTGTCGAGCACATAGGCCTCGACGGTGCGGGCGCGCCCGGAGAAGGTGGGGTTGGTGCCGATCGAAATCGCGGCCATCGCGCGCTGCCCCGGCGTCACGGTGCCGATGGTCGGGCCGGGACCGAGCACGGTGAACCAGCCCGCGTAGACGCCGTCGGCCGGAATGGCGGCGTACATGGGCGGTGCGATATTCGCGGTCGGGAAGCCGAGCTCACGGCCGCGGCCGTCGCCGTGCACGACGACGCCCTCGACCCGATGCGGACGGCCCAGCGCCTCGGCGGCCGCGGCCATATCGCCCGCGTCGACGCAGGCGCGGATGTAGGTGGAGGAGAAGGTGACCGCGTGCTCGCCGAGCAGTTTCACGCCGTCGACCTCGAAGCCGAAGCGCTCACCCAGCTCACGCATGGTCTCGATGGTGCCCGCAGCCTTCTTGCCGAAGGTGAAGTTGTCACCGACCACGACCTCGGTCACATGTAGCCGCTCGACCAGCAGATCGTGTACGTAGCGGCCCGGCGTCAGCTTCATGAATTCTTGGGTGAAGGGCATGACGCAGAACACGTCGACGCCGAGTTCCTCGGCCAATTCCGCGCGCCGGGTCAGCGTGGTCAACTGCGCCGGATGCGAGCCGGGCCGCACGACTTCCATCGGGTGCGGGTCGAAGGTCATCAACACCGCCGGAACATCCCGCGCGGCAGCGGACTTCACGGCCCTGCTGATCAGCTGCGCGTGGCCGCGATGCACACCGTCGAATACGCCGATCGTGAGCACGCACCGCCCCCAGTCCGCGGGTACGTCATCGAGGCTCCGCCATCTCTGCACAATCCGCAGCCTACGCAAAACGAGGGGCGAACAGTATTCGGAGGTGTCGATCCGCACTCCGGCCCGAGTCCCGTGTGTACAGGGGGTGAATTGCGGGTTCAGCTGGGTGAGGAGTGTTCAAGTGTCTGAATGTGTGAATCGGGAGCCCAATGCATAAGCTCGAAGATGTGCCCGGTAAACGAGACATCGCAACCCGACGCGAGCTGGCCGACACCGCAGCGCAGCCGACCGAGACCACAGGCCCCCACGGCAGCACCGCGACGATTGCGCCGGAGCTCACCTCGGTCGCCCAGGACTATTTGAAAGTGATCTGGACCGCTCAGGAGTGGTCGCAGGAAAAGGTATCGACGAAACTGCTCGCCGAACGGATCGGTGTCTCGGCCTCCACCGTCTCCGAGGCGGTACGCAAGCTCGCCGATCAAGGCCTTGTCGAACACGCCCGGTACGGATCAATCACCCTCACCGAACACGGGCGTCGCGCGGCGGTCGCCATGGTGCGCAGGCATCGGCTGATCGAGACATTCCTGGTCAACGAACTCGGCTACGGCTGGGATGAGGTGCACGACGAGGCCGAGGTGCTCGAGCACGCGGTCTCGGAGTTGCTGATGGCCCGCATCGACGCGAAACTCGGCTATCCGGACCGGGATCCGCACGGCGATCCCATTCCCTCGGTCGACGGTGCGGTGCCGACGCCGCCCGCCCGCCAGCTCAGCGATTTCCGCGCGGACGAATCCGGCCATGTCGCACGGATTTCCGATGCCGATCCGGATATGCTGCGCTATTTCGATTCGGTCGGTATCGCGCTCGATACGCCGATCGTCGTGGTGGAACGCCGAGACTTCGCGGGCACCATCGCGATTCGCATCGGGGACCGCACCATCGATCTCGGCCGCCCTGCGGCCGAAGCCATCTGGCTCAGCGACTGACGATCGCGTGCCGGTGGTGACGATTCGTTGTCACCACCGCACGCCGCCGCGGCCACCGCGTCCGCGGCAAGAACAAACTCCGATACCCACCTATCGCATCGTCGGGCCGCGGAGTTAGCACAGGTCAAGCCCCATAGATATTTGGCGCGTCGAATCGGTCAGCGCGACAGGAAATTCAGCAGCGCACGGAATTCGGACGGCGACAGGTAGCCGTCCCCGTCTGTATCCGCCGCCGCAAGCAGCGATTCGGCGGGCTCGTCGATCAGCCCAGCACCGACGTGGCGGATCAGGGATTCGAGTTCTTCGACCGAGATCTTGCCGTCGCCGTTGCTATCGAAGACGGTG
The DNA here is from genome assembly GCF_055584605.1 of Nocardia sp. NPDC102475. NCBI lineage: Bacteria > Bacillati > Actinomycetota > Actinomycetes > Mycobacteriales > Nocardiaceae > Nocardia > Nocardia sp. NPDC102475. The sequence continues at coordinate 2,755 of NZ_JBVJLS010000018.1, forward strand.
AAGGCCGCATCGGCATCGGTGACCTCGATACGGCCGCCGACCAGCGCGGCATCGAATTCGGCTCGGGAGACCAGGAAGTCGCCATTGGTATCGGCGGCGGCGACCATCCGCTCGACGGCCTCGTCATCGACTTCCAGTCCGAGCGAACGGATTCCGGTGACTATGTCCTCGACGGACACCAGACCGTCGCCGTCCCGGTCCCAGAGCTCGAACGTATCGACCGGTTGTCCACTCATTGCCCCACTGCCTTCGTCGCACTGTCTACCGCGCCCACTGTACGGATCGCCGTGCCAGTTGCCGCATAGCTACTGACAACCTCGCATAGGGCACAACCCTGCGCGAGGTAGTCAATAGCCATGCGACACCCGTCAGCCGGCGGCGGGCACGCGGTCGGTTGTGAAGGCAGTGCGCTTTTCGTGGGCGGCGGCTAGCCAGAAGAAGATCGGAGGGAGGGCGAATTCTATTGCGGTGAGGACGATTTGGAACCAGTGCGGCCAGCCGTAGACGGCGACCGAGATCAACCGGGCGACGCCGCTCAGTAGGAATATTCCGGCGAGCCAGCGCACCGCGGGTGCGGAGATCGGATTTTGGCGGGCTGCCCAGATCCAAGCGAGGCCGTAGCCGAGGAAGATGCCGCCGAAGAAGCGAGTCTGACTGTCGGCGGTGACGCCGGAGGAGCCCATATCGGGGATGCCGTCGATTCCGGCGGCCATGTGGAAGATGCCGATACCAACGATGACAACGCCCATCGCCATGGACAGCCATTTGAGTGCCGAGGTCATGAATTCCTCCCTTCACTAGTAGACGTATGTCTACTAAGCTCGACCCTACGACGCTTAGTAGACATACGTCAACTAAGCTTGCAGGGGTGACCCGCCGCCGCCTCGCCCCCGACGAACGCCGCCGACTGCTGCTGGACGCGGGCGCGAAACTGTTCGCCGAACGCGCCTACGATGCGGTGCTGATGGAGGATGTCGCGGCTGCCGCCGATGTTTCGCGCGCCCTGCTCTACCGCCACTTCCCGACCAAACGCGACCTCTTCGCGGGCGTCTACCAACTCGCCGCCGATCGCCTCCTGGTCGCCACGAAACTCGATACCGAAACACCGCTGCCCGAACAGCTCGCGGCCGGACTCGACGAGCACTTCGACTATTTCGAGGCCAATGCCAATACGGTGGTGGCCGCCAACCGCCTGCTCTCCGGCGATCCGACCATCCAGGCGATCATCTCGGGCGAACTCGGCGAACTCCGGATGCGTCTGCTCGACGTCATGGGCGTCGAAGGCCGAATCCGCGAGCTCACCTCATCGGTGCTGATGGGCTGGCTGACCTTCGTCCGGGTGCTATCGGTCGACTGGCTGGAAAACCGCACCTGCACCCGCGACGAACTCCGCGATATCTGCGTCGGCGCGCTGCTCGGCGCGCTGGAACCGCTTGGCGCGGTTAAAGATTCGACGGACGCACGACCATGACCGAGGCGGCGCGCTTACCGCTCTCCTGCAGTAGCGCGATCGCACGTCCGGACGGGTCGATGGCGGCATAGACACCGGATATGCCGACCGGCTCGAGCCAGCGACCGTTGCGCAGATCGTCGGCCTGCTTGTCATCGATCTCGCGGTGCGGGAACGCGGTTCGAATGGCGTCGTCGATATCCAGACTCAACGGCGCGTTTTCGGATTCGGCCAATTCGTCGAGGGTTCTGGCGTGTTCGAGGGTGAACGGGCCGACCCTGGTGCGGCGCAAGGCGGTCAGATGGCCGCCGACGCCGAGTGCGGCGCCCAGATCGCGCGCCAGGGCGCGAATGTAGGTGCCGGACGAACATTCGACGACCACATCCAGATCGACGAATTCCGAAATATCGCGGCGGGCGAGGATATCGAAGCGCAAGACGGTGACCGGGCGAGCGGCGAGCTGCACGTCCTCACCGGCCCGGTGCCGGGCATAGGCGCGTTCGCCGTTCACCTTGATGGCGCTGACCGTGGCAGGCACCTGCTCGATATCGCCGGTCAGTTTCGCAGTGTGCGTGGCGATTTCGGCATCGGTGAGATGGGTCGCCGACGCGGTCGAGAGCACTTCGCCCTCGGCATCGTCGGTGGTGGTGGCCTGGCCGAGACGAATGGTCGCGGTGTACGCCTTGGTGGTCAGCGTGAGCAGGCCGAGCAGTTTGGTGGCGCGTTCGGCACCGAGCACCAGCACGCCGGTGGCCATCGGATCCAGCGTCCCGGCATGCCCGATCTTCTTGGTGCGCAATAGTTTTCGACATTTCGCGACGACGTCGTGGCTGGTCCAGCCGCCGTCCTTGTCGACGATCAGCAGACCGCCGAGTGCGTCGATCCGGGCGTCGGGCATCAGTCGTGCACGATCGCGGTCAGGATGAGTCCGTCGCCGATCATCCAGCGGCCGTCGAAGGAAATCAGCGGCGCGCCACCGTCGGTGACCTGTCCCGGCACCAGGATCTGGCTGTGGAAAGTACCCGAACCCGCGCCGTCGGAACTCTCATCGATGGTGAAAGTGATGTGGGCGTCCTCGAAGCCGAGCCAGCGCGCGGTCAATGGCCACCACGCCTTGTAGGTGGCTTCCTTCGCGCAGAACAGCAAGCGGTCCAGGTGCAGACCGGAACCGTCGACCCGCGCCAACCAGTCCCGCTCGGGGGGCAGGCTCACCGAATCCAGCACGCCCTCGGGGAGCGTGCCGTGTGGTTCGGCGTCGATGCCGATCGAGCGGAACCGCAGTTTGTGGCCCAAGGCCGCCGCCCGGTAGCCGTCACAGTGCGTCAGGCTGCCGACGATGCCGCGCGGCCATACCGGTGCACCCCGCTCGCCCTTGCCGATCGCGACCGGAGTCTCACCCAGTTCCACCAGCGCCAGCCGGGCGCAGTGCCGAGCACCGATGAAGTCCCGGCGGCGCTTCTCCACCGACTTCTCGATGAGGTGCGCCTCGGCCGGATGCGGCTGCAGATCCTCGGGATACTCCAGAAGCTCTGCCGAAGCCACGCCAGCGGGAAGAATTTTCTCGATCAGCTCCTCCGCCTCCCCGAACCTTCAGGCCAGACTCGTCTGCCACGCAAGCAGCGTCGGCGTCCGGCGGTCAGGGGGCAGGCACATTTGCCCGTACCCGACGAGTTACCCATGTACACACCAAATCAGTAGTTGCGCCGCGAATCAAATTTGCCGCCGCGATGCCGGACAGAGGTCAAACGCCGCGGCGACGCTCGGCTTTTGCGCGCATCTCGGCTGCTGCGGCCTCCATCTCGGGGGTGACCTTGAAGTGGCCGCCCCATTTGTTCAGCGAACCCGGCGGGTAGTCGGGGGTCGGGAGGATTTGGCGCAGCAACTGGTCGGGCAGTCCGCGACGCTGCCATTCGCGCGGGTAGCCGAGCGACACCTCTTCGAAGCGCACGCCGTCGTAGTAGGAGGTGCGCGGGATGTGCAGGTGGCCGTAGACCGAGCAGACGACGTTGTAGCTGGTGTGCCAGTCGGCGGTCAGATCGGTGCCGCACCAGAGGGCGAATTCCGGGTACCACAGCACCTCGGTGGGCTGGCGGACCAGCGGGAAGTGGTTGATCATCACGATCGGCGTCTCGGGTGGCAGCGCGTCCAGCTTCCGCTTGGTGACCTGCACTCGGGCGTGGCACCAGGCATCACGGGTCAGATACGGATCCGGCGACAGCAGGAATTCGTCGGTGGCCACCACATTGCGTTCCCGGGCCAGGGCGAGGCCCTCGGCCTTCGTCTTGGTGCCCTTCGGCAGGAACGAGTAGTCGTACAGCACGAACATCGGAACCAGCGTCACCTGACCGCCGTACTGTTCGGACCCCGCGCCGGTCCACACCGGGAACGGATCCTCCGGTGTGATGACATCGAGGTCCCGGCAGATCGACACCAGGTAGTCGTAGCGCGCGACACCGTGCATCTGCACCGGATCCTTCGCCGTGGTCCACAATTCGTGGTTGCCCGGCACCCAGATCACCTTGGCGAACCGGCCGCGCAGCAGCTCCAGCGCCCAGCGGATATCGTCGGACTTCTCCCCGACGTCACCGGCCACGATGAGCCAGTCCTCGGGCGAATCCGCCCGAATCTGCTCGACGACCGGACGATTCCCCTGGTGCCCGACGTGAATGTCGCTCACCGCCATCAACTTGGGTATCACCACACCTACATTGGCATATCCGCGGGAGTTATCGCCGTTCGGCTCGATGATCATGGGCGATACCGGTTCGAGTCCGCCCGCTAACGGCCGCGTTCGTAGGGCCGGTCCGGAGCCTCGATCCGCTGGTAGCCGATGATGAGGAGAGTGGGCGTGTGATCTGGATCCCGCTGAGCACTACCGGTTTCGACGACACCCCTGACCTCGAGCCAGGCATCGTCCTCGATCGCCTCCGGCATCCCCGACAGGTGTACGAGTACATACCGGGCATCAGCGACACAGCAGGTGATGACCACTCGCGCGAGATCCGCATCAGGCGTGTCCGGATGCTGCTGCTCCAGATCCTTGGGCCGAATAATGAACCCACTGATCGTGACCTCACGACCGTCCAGCGAGTGACTGGAGTCCTGAAGCGCCCGATCCACCAGATCCACAATCGGCAACCGCGGTGCCCGCTCGGCCGGCAGCGGCGGAAAGGCCCAGAGCTTCGGCTGCTCCGCGGCGATGTCGCGCGGGACGACTTGGACGGGCGAACTGGTTACCGCCGCGCCCGCGCCCAGTGCGGGTGGTGCGATGATCAAGAGCGCGGCGACCGGGGCCAGCAACAACCATTGCGCGCGGCCCGAACCGTGGTCGTGGTCGTGATCGTTGGCGTGTTCGTCGGATGTGCTGCCGGGGCGGATGTCTCGGAAGACTGCTACCAGGGCGAGCAGGATGAAGCCGATGCTGCTGATCAGCAGGAAGGGGTACAGGCTCGGTTTTACATAGCGTAGGTAGGTGCCGTCGAGGGTTATCCAGAGCACTGCGCTGCCGATGAGGAGCAACAAGAGGTTTTGTGTTCCTCGTTTCATCGAGCACCTCCCAGGAAGATGTATCCGGCGATCGTGCCGCAGGCCACGGCGACGGCGAAGGTCATGGGGGCGAAGCGCATTGCGAAGCGGCGGCCGAAGCTGCCTGCCTGCATGGCGAAGAGCTTCACGTCGACGGCGGGGCCGACGACCAGGAATACCAGCCGCGGCAGCAGGGGCAGCGTCGACATGCTCGCCGCGACGAATGCATCGGCCTCCGAACACAGCGCGAGCACGATCGCCAGCACCGCCATGATCAGGATCGCGACCACCATTTGCCCGGCCAACCGCTCGTACCAGGTGGGCGGAACCAGTACATGCAACGCGGCGGCGGCCGCGGCGCCGAGTACCAGAAATGCGCTGGCCTGCAAGAGATCGTGGCGGGCGGCCTCGGTGAAGACCTCCCACCGGGTCCGCCCCGTCACGCAGCGGTCGCGTCCGGTGCCACGCGGCAGCAGCCAGGCCGGGCGTCCGATTCGCGACCAGATCAGCCCCATCACCACCGCGGTGGCCAGTGAACCGGTGAACCGCGCCGCCACCATCCCGGGCTCGCCGGGAAATGCCACCGCCGTGGCGATCAACACCACCGGGTTGATCGCGGGGGCCGACAGCATGAAGGCCAAGGCCACCGATCCGGGCGCCCCCTGATCGGTCAGCCGTCGCGCCACCGGCACGACACCGCATTCACAGCCGGGCAGCGCCATCCCGGCCAACCCGGCGACGCCGATCGCGGCAGGTTCGTTGCGCGGCAACACCTTTCGCAGCACCGCAGGTGAGACGAAGGCCGCGATACCACCACTCACCAGCACCCCGAGCGCCAGAAACGGCACCGCCTGCACGAAGACACCCGCGAAGATCGTCACCGCGGTCTGCAATCGCGCGGACGCACCCACCGCACGAACCAGCGGCGCCTGCAGAACCAGGCCGAGGGCGATCAGCGCGGCGAGCACATATGTCGAGGACACCCGCGTCCGTACCGAATTCACAGCGTTCTGTGCGAGCACGTTCCCATCCTGCCTTGTGCTGTCGCCAAATCCCGCTTGCGGGCGATCACCCCGGCATTGCGTCGAGCCATTCGGCGCGCAACCTCGCAGGTCCGCCCATAACCCCAGCGCAGGGTATACGAATCGGGAATCCACCCACCAATGGACGGCGCGGCCGCACACAGCACGATCGAGGTCCCCACACTCCGGCCGCAAATAGTCTGCATCTCGGGATCGACGGCACGCGGACCGATCTCGCTATCCGAGCCAGCGGATCCGCGCAGCCGGTACGAAACCCGCAGCGACAGTGAGCTTTCCGTTCGTTTCGCGGCGGCAGGATGCGATGGCGATATGACATGGTCGCGGGATATCGGGCGGGATCCGGACACCGCCGTCGATTTCGTACCGCATATTGGTGACCTTCCAGGAGCGGGCCTCGGGGTCGTCCGGGGTGCTCGGCGGTTGGTCGGTTCGCACGACGGCCATGACTTCGGTGACGCCGATGGGCCAGGTGAAGACGAGTAGCCCCGCCGCTTCGGCCAGTCCGGTCACGGTCGGAATACCACTCGGCGACGGATCGTCCTGCGGTTGTTCCTGTCTGCCTTGCGGTTTCGCGACCTGGCCGGTATCGGATCGGGCGATCTCGGAGTATCTGCCCGCGACAGCGGCGGCCACCGCGTACACCGGCTGCCCGACAGCGGGTGCGCCACCGTCCTCGAGTTCGGTCGCCTGTGTGCGGCCGACCACACGCCACGATCCGTCCGGCTGCAACCTGGTCACCCGGTAGGCGACGTTATCCGTCGACGTCGGCGACCACACCACGAGCACCGACCCATTCGTCAATCGGGTGGCCTCGACGCGCTGCGGAGCCTCGATCGGCGACTCCGCGAGCGCAGCGGCCGCACCGGTGTGATCGGCGCATACCTCGACCGCGGCGAGCAGCCCGCGCACCCTGACATCGGCCGGTCCCGCTTGTGCCTCGGCGACGAGCCGGTCCGCCTCGGCAATGGCCACTCGGGCCTCGGCGAGCAACTGGTCGATACCAGGCACCTGATTCGGTGGCAGCAGATCGGATGCGTTGCGGCGCACCTGTTCCAGATGCGGCAACGCCTCGACATACCGCTTTGCCGCACACGCGACCGTGGCATCACGCCAGTGGGCCTGCGCCTCGTTCAGCACCCGGTCGACCTCATCGGATACCGAACGGATCGGAGTAAGCCCTTCCCCGTCGGGTCCGACCAGCCGGTGCGCCTCCTCGACATGCCGCGCGGCTTCCTGTGGGCGACCCCCGCGTAGCGCCGCCCGGGCGGCCTTGAGCGGTGCTTCCCAAAGTCTGGGTGCGGGCGGTCGCGATATGGGCCGCGGTGGCGCGATGGTCGGCGAATTGGCTACTCGCGCACCGAGTTCCGCGGCGATCTCGGTGAGCACCCGGGTGGCGTCGGCCCGATCCAGACCCAACCGCATCGCCTCGTCGAGTAGATACTGGAAGTCGTCGCCGACGAGTTCGTCCTCGACCAGCACCGCCGCCCTGACCTTCGGCCGCAATTCCTTGGCGACATCCTCGGCCACCGCCCGCAGATACTCCCGCAGCGGCGCCTCGCCCGATTCGAGCACGTCATGGATGTGAATCAGCAACTCGTCCAACACAACTCGGATGCGACCGGGCGGCAGCTCCCGGGACCGCGCGCGCAATGCATCGGCGCGCAGTCGAATCTCCTGGGTCTGGCCGGCCTTCGCCGGATCCACCCGGAGCAGCGCGAACAGTGTCGGCGTCGGCTCACCGTCGATGAGCCGTTCCCATTCGCTGAGCAACTGCCGAATCTGTTGTCTGCGTTGGTCGGTGAGCACACCGGCGGGCGCGGGGGCATCCTCGACGACGCGATGCCTGCGCAATCGAGTCGCGACCTCGGCGGCACTGAGCCCGCCCATCGCACCGATCTCCTCCAGCCCAGGGACCTTCCCGGCCGGAACCCCGCCGTGACGCTGCACCAATCGCGAGATCGCCGCGTCGAGCATCTCGTAGCGGTCCGCATCCCGGCGCTCGCGCATCTCCTTGATCCGCGCCGCTTCCGCCCGGCGGACCGCCGAATCCAGCAGTACGCGAGACAGCTTCGGATGCGCGTCGACCAACAGCCCAACCAGCACCCGGTATTTCGGATGGTCGCGCTGGCGCTGCCAGAAACCCCAGACCTCCTCCACCCGGGCGGCGATCTCGGCATCGCTCAGCGACTCCGCCTCGTCCAGCGGAATGTCGTAGAGCTCGAACGGATCCGACTCCTCGAGCCCGCCGCGGCGCTCGACATCGGCGAGCACCCGCTTGCGGTAGTCGTTCGGATCGAACGCCTGCATGGTCACGGCTCAGCTGTCGCGGCGGCGTGTGCGCTGGACCTGATCGAGTTCGCGCGCCACATCCGATTGCGACAGGGTCGCGCCGGTCTGCGCGGTCAGGACCAACGGAATATCGGCGTCGACATGATGGCAGGTGACGCGCAGGACGCCGTCGAAGCCCATCTCGAAGGTCACCCGCACCTCGCTGCCCTCGGGATAGCCCGCGGGGATGCCGCGAATGCGCCCTTCCACCAGCACCTTCGTATCCTCGGGGCGCGCGGATGCCGCCTGGCCCTGCTGCTCCACGATGGTCAGCGCGATTTCGTCCTGATCGGCTCGCACGGTGCCGAAGGAACGACGCACCTTCACCGGCAGCGTCGAATTGCGATGCACCAACCAGGTCGCCGCCAGCCCGTACTGATAGTCGAGCGCGAGCACACCGAAACCGCGCGAAACAACGGTATCGACCTGGATTTCGAGCATCCGGCGCACCAGCCCGACCGGTTGTCCGAAGGAGGCAGCGACGCGGGCGATCGATTGATCCAGATCGGCCGGTACGGCGTCCTCGATATTCGCGCCGTCGCGCAGTCGGCCACGTGTAGTGAGGTCGGCGAGGACGAGACGTTCCATCTCCAGCTTTTCGCCGTAGAGCGCCGCGCCGCGCGCCACCGAGAGGTCGGGATCGCGCAGTTCACCGGTGAGGCCGAGTTCCTTGCGCAGTTCGCGCTCCACCATCGGCATGCGCGAGGAGCCCCCGACGAGCAGCAGACGGTCGAGGGATGCGACGCCGCGCTTGCTCGCCGCAGTCACGCAGTCGCGGGACAGGTCGATGGTGCGGCGCATGAGCGAGGCAGTCATCGCGTCGACTTCGGCGCGCGTCAGCGGGATCACCGCGCGGGCGCCGTCGTGCGCTATCACCACATCGGTGTGCTCGGCATCGGTCAGTTCGCGCTTGGCGCGTTCGGCGGCCAGCACCAGCATCTGCGAACCCGCCGAATCGTCCAGCGGGTCTTCGGCATCCGGATTCGCCTCACAGAACTTCTGCGAAAGGTACAGCGCGATGCGCTCATCCCAGTCGGCGCCGCCGAGTTGGTGATCGCCCTCGACCGCGAGCACCGAAATGCGGCGGTCGGCGAGTTCGATGACGGTGGCGTCGAACGTGCCGCCGCCCAGGTCGTAGACGAGAACCGTCTCGCGCGGGCCCGGCATGCCGACGTCGGTGTTGGATTCGCGGTGCTCCCGATGCCCTCCGTGGGCCCGCCCGTCACCCACCGCCACCCTCAACGGACGGCCTTCGGCCGACTCTGCCTGTCCGGGCGCTACCGCCTCCGGGCCCGTCGCTCGCACCGCGGGGCTGCCGTCGAGTCTGCCGAAACCGTAGGACAATGCCGCGGCGATCGGCTCGGAGAGAACGCCCGCCACATCGAAGCCCGCATACGTGCCCGCCTGGATGGTCGCACGCCGCTCCTCGTCACCGAAGTAGGCGGGCACGGTAATGACCGCGCGTTTCACCGGTGCGCCACCGCTGAACTCGGCATCCGCGGCAAGGCTTTTCAGGATCAGCGCCGAAACCGCGGGCGCGGACCAGGTTTGCCCGTGCGCGGAGAAACGCCAGTCCGTATCGCCCATCCGCCGCTTCACCAGCGCGCACACATGCTCCGGATCGAGCCGAGCCTGCCGCCTTGCACCCTCGCCCACCAGATGATCGAATGCCGACGCGAACAAAACGACCGAAGGCACGGTCGCCTCGCCGTTCAACCCGATCATGACTTCGGGCCGACCATCGGCGTCTATCCGCGCGATCGCCGAATTCGTCGTACCAAGGTCGATGCCGTAGACCCCCATGAGACGCGATGGTAGCAGCCACATCCGACACCAGCCCAGTTCCCAACTGTGGATCCCGATGCCGCCCAAAACAATCGCTGCAACCGAACAATCTCGCGTTAAAGTGCGATCATGACCGACCCCGCCGCGCCGCACCCCGAGGACCCCACCGCCCCCGCCGCGCCGCAGGTAGAGGCCCCGACCGCAGCACAGGCCAGTCCTCTCACGCCACCGCTCGAAAACCTCACCAACTCAACCGCACCGCAGACTGGTCACCCCGCCAAATCCCGCACTCCGTGGGCCGAGACCACCCCGGCGACACCACCGTCTGGTCGCCTCACTCACCCAGCCGCAGCACAGGCCGAGACCCCCACCGACCACGCAACACGGGCCGGTCACACCGCCAATCCCCTTATGCCACAGGTGGAGGCCCTGAACGCGCCGCAGACCGATTTCCCTGTCGACTCCCACCCACCACAGCTCGAATCCACCGACTCACCCGCCCACCTGGCGGAACGCATCGAAGACCTCACCCGAGTAATCGCCCGCCAAGCCACCACCATCGACCGCTTGGCCGACGAATCCAAGGCCCGCGACCGCCGCGACCGCGCAGGCGCCGACCTCCCGCTCGTCCTGGAACTCTTCGCCCTGCACACCGACACCACCGCCTGCGCCGCCACCGCCGAATCCCCGCGCGAGCGAACAGCATTCGAAGCTGTCGCCACCCGCATCGAACGCCTCATCGTCGGCCGCGGCGGCACACTCGTCACCCCGCGCCCCGATGACGCCTTCGACTCCCTCACCATGGAAGCGGCGGATGTCGCGAAGACAGACGAGCCCGCATTGGACCGCACGGTGGAATCGGTCGTCCGAACCGGGCTGACGGTCTCCGGCCGCTCGGTGCGTCCGGCAGGAGTGGTCGTCCGCCGACACCACTGACAACCCGCCACCCGCCGCAAACAAGTTCGCCCGGCAGGGTCATCGCCCCCGACACCGCTGACGACGCGCCACCCGCCGCACACGAACTCACCCGGCAGGTGAGTTGTCCGCCGACACCACCGACGACCCGTTGCCGCCGCAAACAAGTTCGCCGAGCAGGAGTGGTGCTGACATCACCGACAACCCGCTAGCCGGGCACGTTCACTCGGCGAAAATATGCGCGGATGCGAAACCGTGCGCGGCGCACCCTGCTAAGCACTCACACGCGGGATTTCCGTACCGATTCGCGCCCAACGGCCGGATTCTGCGCGCCAGACTACGGCGACGAGACGTAGGAGCATGAAGGCTACGAGGCCGGTCCAGATGCCGGCTATGCCCCAATTGAAGATGAGGGAGAGCCAGATGGCGGGGAGAAAACCGAGGAGGGCGGCGGCGAGAGTGGTGTTGCGGAGGTAGGCGGCGTCGCCCGCGCCGAGGAGGACGCCGTCCAGTGCGAAGACGATGCCTGCGATCGGGATGATGGCGACGAAGAACCACCAGGCGACGTGAGTGCGGTCGAGGACGGCCGGATCGTCGGTGAAGAGTTCGGGGATGACGGTCGCGCCTGCCGCGAAGGCCGCAGCAAGGACCAGCGCGAATCCACCCGACCAGCGGGTGATGCGGCGCGCCAGACCGCGCGCTCCGGTGGCGTCGCCCGCGCCGAGTGCCGCACCGACCAGGGTTTGGGCGGCGATGGCGAGCGAATCCAGGGTCAGGGCAAGGAAATTCCAGAGCTGCAGGACCAGTTGGTGTGCGGCCACCGATGCCGCACCGAACCGGGAGGCGACAGCCGCCGCCGACACGAAGCTGGCTTGGAAGGCGAGACTGCGGGCGATCAGATCACGACCGAGTACCAGCTGTGCCCGCATCACCGACCAGTGCGGCGCCAGCGGAACACGGGCGCGCACCAGCGCGGTCAGGAACAACCCGGCCGTCACGGACTGGCCCGCCGCATTCGCGACCGCCGAACCCGCCAACTCCAGCCGCGGCGCACCCAGCAACCCGTGCACCAGAGTCGGGCACAGCACCCCCGAAACCAGTAGTCCCGCAACAACGAACAGCAGTGGCCTGCGCGTCTCCTGCACCCCGCGCAACCACCCGTTACCCGCCATCGCGATCAGAATCAGCGGCACTCCGAACAACGCGATCCGTACCCAGACCAACGCCTCCCCCGCAATATCCCCACCACCCGCGATCACATTCGTCAGCGGAACCGCAATCGCCTGCCCCACAACAAGAACCAGCATCCCGACGATCACGGCGACCCAGGTCGCCTGCACCCCTTCCCCGATCGCACCGCGCTCATCCCCCGCCCCATGCCGCCGCGCCGCCCGCGCCGTGGTCCCATACGACAGGAACGTCAGCTGCGAACTGACCTGCGCCAGAATCAATCCGCCGACCGCAAGCCCGGCCAATGCCAACGCCCCCAGCCGCCCCACCACAGCCAGGTCGAAGAGCAGATAGATGGGCTCGGCCACCAGCACACCCAAGGTCGGCAAGGCGAGTCCGAGAATCCGTCGCGGCCCCACCGCGCCGATCGGATTCGACGCGACCCCGCTGACTTCCGAACTCACCCGAGTTCGGCCAACAGCGCCGCGACGACCGATTCGGACGTGCCATTAGTGGTGTATCCAGCCGCGAACCGATGGCCCCCACCGCCCAAAGACGTTGCGACAGTGGCCACATCGACACCATCCTGCGCCCCGGGCGCACTGTCGCGCGACCGCAGCGACACCGTCCACCGATCCGGAATCGTGCGCGATTCCTTGAACACCGCGGCAACCCCGGCCTCGGAAGTGGTGCGGACTATATCGACCACACTCTCCACCTCTTCCGAGCGCACACCATCGACATCCTCGCGCCGCACAATGGCGTACACCAGCCCGGTTCCACCACCGGCCTGCGGCTCCAACCGAGCCGAGCCGAGCACCCGCGACAGCATCGGCAACCAGCCGAACGGATGCGTATCCATCAGCGAACGCGTGATTTCGGCGCCGTCGATGCCGGTGGCCAGCAGCCGCTCGGCCAGGTGATGGGTGCCGGGGCGCACCCAGCGGAAGGATCCGGTATCGGTGACCAATCCGGCGTAAAGGCAATGTGCCACTTCGGCATCGATCGGCTCCTGCCAAGAATCGAGCAGCCGCGCGATCAGACTCGTCGTCGATTCCGCACTCGCATCGATCACATTGATCGTCCCGAACCGGGTATTGGAGCGGTGATGATCGAACACCAAAGTCGTTCGGGCCCCGGCCAATCGATCGGCGAGCGCACCCAGCCGACCGGCACTGCCACAGTCCACGGAAACCAGCAGATCCACCTCGGCGGGTACATCGGCGGGCGGCACCAGATGGTGCACACCGGGCAGCGTCCGCATCGTTGCGGGCAGTTCGGCGGGCTCGGCGAACGATACCCACACCGGGACACCGCGCCGGTACAACACCAATGCCAAGGCGAGCCCGCTGCCGATGGTGTCGGCATCGGGCTGCACGTGACACAGGATGGTGACCGAACGCGCCGCGTTCAATGCGGCAAGGGCCGGTCCGAAATCGACCGCATCGACAGCGACCCCCCTACCCGGGTCGACGGGCATCGTCGTCATGGTCTACCGCACGTCACTCGTCGGATTCGCGTTCGACCTTGTACGGGTCGGCTTCGCCGGCGTGGGTGGCGGTGGCCGCCACCTTCGCGACGGCGTCATCGGCGGCCCGTGCCCTGGCCAGCAGCTCTTCCATATCCCGTGCCGCGTCGGGCACCTTGTCCAGCACGAACGCCAGCGTCGGGGTGAATTTCACGCCGGTGCCCGCGCCCACCTTCGAGCGCAGCACACCCTTCGCCTTCTCCAGACCGGCGGCCGCGGCCGCGTAATCCGGTTCCACGTCGAGGGTTTCGCCCATCACCGTGTAGTACACCGTCGCCTCGCGCAGATCGCCGGTGACCTTCGCATCGGTCACGGTCACGAAATTCAGACGCGGATCCTTCACCTCGTATTCGATCGCGGTCGCCACGATCGCGGAAATCCGCTTGGCGAGTCGGCGTGCCCTGGCTTGATCCACCATGGCTGAACCCTCCTCACTTGCTGTGTTCATTTTGCGGCGGGACCGGGGCCCTGCGTGGTTACGCAGCTACCGCCTCCGGGCCCGTCGTTCCCGCCGCGGCTCAGTCTTCGGGTCCGAAGATCCTGCGGCGCACTGCCAGCAACTCTAACTCCGGACGAGCCGCGACGTGACGCTCACATTTGTCGAGTACCTCGGTCAGGTGATCCATACCGGAACTGACCATGGCGACTCCGAGCAATGAGCGACGGTGGCGGTCTTGTTCCCCACCCTCGGCGGCACTCACGCCGAAACGCTGCAATTCGGCCAGCACGGGCCGGATCACCGAACGCTTCTGCTTCAGCGAGTGCACATCTCCGAGCAGGATGTCGAACTCCAGTGCACCCAGGTACACCCAAGCCTCCTGTATCGGTGCCTACGAAAGATTGTCTCGGTGGTCCGGTCCAGCGCTGGTGGCCGGACCGGACTACCGACGAACAAATCAGTCGCGCGGCTTCTCGCGCAGCTCGTAGGCCTCGATCACGTCGCCTTCCTTGATGTCGTTGTAGGTCAACGTCATACCGCATTCGAAGCCCTCGCGGACCTCGGTGACGTCGTCCTTCTCCCGCTTCAAGGTGGAGATCGTGACCGTCTCGGCGACCACCATGTTGTCGCGGAGCAGGCGCGCCTTGGCGTTGCGCTTGACCGAACCCGAGGTGACCATGCAACCGGCGATATTGCCGACCTTCGACGAACGGAAGATCGCGCGGATCTCCGCCCGGCCCAGCTCGACCTCTTCGTAGATCGGCTTGAGCATGCCCTTGAGGGCCTTCTCGATTTCGTCGATGGCCTGGTAGATCACCGAGTAGTACCGGATGTCCACACCTTCGCGGTTGGCCAGCTCGGTCGCCTTGCCCTCGGCCCGGACGTTGAACCCGATGATGATCGCGTTCGACGCCGACGCCAGGTTGACATTGGTCTCGGTGACGCCACCGACACCGCGGTCGATGACCCGCAGGCGCACCTCGTCGTCGATCTGGATACCGAGCAGCGCCTCCTCGAGGGCCTCGACGGTACCGGAGTTGTCGCCCTTGAGGATCAGGTTGAGCTCCGAAGTCTCCTTCAGCGCGGCATCCAGATCTTCCAGGCTGATCCGCTTGCGGCTGCGCGCGGCCAGTGCGTTGCGCTTGCGCGCATTGCGACGGTCGGCGATCTGGCGAGCGATCCGGTCCTCGTCGACGACGAGCAGGTTGTCACCGGCGCCCGGCACCGACGTGAAGCCGATGACCTGGACCGGCCGCGACGGCAGCGCCGCGACGACATCGTCGCCGTGCTCGTCGACCATGCGGCGAACGCGACCGTAGGCGTCGCCCGCCACGATCGAATCACCGACGCGCAGCGTGCCGCGCTGGATGAGCACGGTCGCCACCGGGCCTCGGCCGCGGTCGAGGTGCGCCTCGATGGCGACACCCTGTGCGTCCATGTCCGGGTTGGCCCGCAGATCCAGCGCCGCGTCCGCGGTCAGCAGGACCGCCTCGAGCAGTTGCTCGATATTGGTCCCCTGCTTGGCGGAGATGTCGACGAACATGGTGTCGCCACCGTATTCCTCGGCAACCAGGTTGTATTCGGTCAGCTGCTGCCGGATCTTGTCCGGGTTCGCGCCTTCCTTGTCGATCTTGTTGACCGCGACCACGATCGGCACATCGGCCGCCTGCGCGTGGTTGATGGCCTCCACCGTCTGCGGCATGACGCCGTCGTCGGCGGCGACCACCAGGATCGCGATATCGGTGGCCTTCGCACCACGGGCACGCATGGCGGTGAACGCCTCGTGACCCGGGGTGTCGATGAAGGTGATGAGCCGATCGTTATCGCCCAGATGGGTGAGCACCTGGTAGGCGCCGATGTGCTGGGTGATGCCACCGGCCTCGCCCTCACGGACGTTGGCCTTACGGATGGTGTCGAGCAGTCGGGTTTTACCGTGGTCGACGTGACCCATGACGGTCACCACCGGCGGACGCTGTTCGAGGTCTTCCTCGCCGCCCTCGTCCTCACCGTAGGTCAGGTCGAACGATTCCAGCAGCTCACGGTCCTCGTCCTCGGGGCTGACCACGTGCACGACGTAGTTCATCTCGCTGCCGAGCAGCTCGAGGGTCTCGTCGTTCACCGACTGGGTCGCGGTGACCATCTCACCGAGGTTGAACAGGGCTTGTACCAAGGCGGCCGGGTTCGCATCGATCTTCTCCGCGAAGTCCGACAGCGAAGCGCCGCGGGCGAGACGGATGATCTCACCGTTACCGCGCGGCAGCCGCACGCCACCGATGGCCGGGGCTTGCATGCTTTCGTACTCGGCGCGCTTCGCCCGCTTCGACTTACGGCCACGACGCGGGGCGCCACCGGGACGACCGAACGCACCGGCCGCACCGCCACGGCCACCGGGACCACCCGGACGACCGCCGCCACCGCCACCCGGACGACCGCGGAAACCACCGGCCGCGGGAGCACCGGCGCCTGCACCGGGCGCACCCGTGCCACCGCCACCACCGCCGCCGCGGTAGCCACCGCCACCGCCGCCGCCACCGGGACGACCGCCGCCGCCACCCGGGCCACCGCCCGGACGACCCGGACGACCTGCACCGGCGCCGCCGCCCGGACCCGGACGGGCCGAACGTGCGGGCATGGCACCCGGATTCGGGCGCGGCGGCATCGAACCGGGGCTCGGACGCGGCCCACCGGGACGCGGACCACCCTGGCCGGGAGACGGACGCCGCTCGCCCTGGCTACCACCCGGACGGGGACCACTCTGGGCCGGACCCGGACGCGGTCCCTGGCCGGGACCCGGACGCGGTCCACCCTGGCTCGGGGCCGGACGCGGCGCGGGACGCTCACGATCGGGTGCGGACGAGAAGGGGTTGTTGCCGACGCGCGGAGTCTTCGGACCCGGCTTGGGGCCGGCTCCCGGACCACCCGGACGCGGACCACCGTGCGCCGGAGCACCGGGACGCTGCTGCTGACCGGGACGTGCGCCACCCGGGGTCGGGCGAGGGCCGCTCTGCGCCGGAGTACTCGGCGCCGGGGTGGCCTCCGCGGCCGGAGCCGCCGGGGTCTCCTGGACCGGAGCGGTCTCCCGGGCGGCGGGCTTGGCCGGACCGGGACGTGCGGCCGGACCGGGACGCACAGCGTCGGACGGACGCGCGGCCGGAGCCGCCGTCTCACGGGCGGCCGGAGCCGCCGGGGTCGCTGCCTGCGCGGGCGCAGGAGCCGGGGTACGTGGGCCCGGACGCGGACCGCCACCTGCGGCGGGCTTCGCGGACGGGGTGCTCGATGCGGGACCGGGCCGGGACCCGGACTTCGCTGTGCCGTTGGTCGGCGCGGACTTCCCCGCCACCGACTCGCGCAGTCGACGTGCGACAGGTGCTTCCACCGTCGAGGACGCCGACTTCACGAACTCGCCCTGCTCCTTGAGCCTTGCGAGTAGTTCTTTGCTCGTGACACCGAGTTCTTTGGCCAACTCGTGCACGCGGGCCTTGCCTGCCACTGCTCTCCTCACTGAGAGGTCGAGCAGTGCCTCCGCCTAGGGGTGGCGGGCCCGCACGACCTCGGGTTATCTCCGATGGACGTTCATCGTTGGTGCTTCACGGTGTGCTCATGAGTGCTCGTGCCTGTTCTCGAGGTACTTCTCCAGGGCTGAGATATCCAGTTTTCCGGACACTCGTAGTGCTCTGCCGAATGCTCGGCGTCGTTCTGCGGTGCGCAAACAAACCGAAACGGGGTGCAGCCAGGCACCCCGTCCGGGAAGTCTGCGCCGCGGATCGGGAACTATCGCAACAACCTCGGAACCGTCACCGGTTTCACAGTCCTGCGCCACGATCCGCAACAGATCGACGGCCAACTCGCGCTTTCGGCACCCGATGCACGTCCGCATCGGAGCCGCTCGACGTCGGTGCGCCGGGGTCAGCTCGGTGATGCTTTCGGGCAAAGAAACCGAAGGCTCGCGTTGAACCTGAGACCACTCTACCGCTGTCCCGCTCGGAACACCGAACCCCGCCCCTTCGGAAGTTACGAACATGTCATCCGGCGGGCTCGATTCGCGGGAATCGATCAACTCCGATGCGCCTCCGTCCGCACACTGCCGCTGCCCGCATCCGGGGTGGCATCGCTGCGGATATCGATCCGCCAACCGGTCAGACGGGCCGCCAACCTGGCGTTCTGCCCTTCCTTGCCGATGGCGAGCGAGAGCTGGAAGTCGGGGACGACCACGCGTGCGGCGCGGGCCTCGGGATCCACGATCGTGACCGAGACAACTTTCGACGGCGACAGCGCATTCCCGACGAAGGTCGCCGGATCATCGGCGTAATCGATGATGTCGATCTTCTCCCCCGCCAGTTCGCTCATCACATTGCGCACGCGCTGACCCATCGGGCCGATACACGCGCCCTTGGCATTGACGCCGGGCACGGTAGTGCGCACCGCGATCTTGGAGCGGTGTCCGGCCTCGCGGGCCACCGCGACGATCTCCACCGAACCGTCGGCGATCTCGGGCACCTCGAGCGCGAACAGTCGGCGCACCAGATTCGGATGGGTGCGAGAGAGGGTGATCTGCGGGCCGCGCGGGCCGCGGGAGACACCGACGACGTAGCACTTGATCCGGTCGCCGTGCTCATAGCTCTCGCCGGGCACCTGCTCGGCGGGCGGGATCAGTCCCTCGGTGCCGTGCAGTTCGCTGCCGATACGCACCACGATGGTGCCGCGGGCATTGGCCCGGGCATCGCGCTGCACCACGCCGCCGACGATGTCGCCCTCATGGGTGGAGAATTCGCCGAAGGACTTCTCGTTCTCGGCATCGCGCAGCCGCTGCAGCACCACCTGGCGCGCGGTGGTCGCCGCGATCCGGCCGAAACCCTCTGGGGTGTCGTCCCATTCGGAGATCACATTGCCGTCGGCGTCGAGTTCGCGCGCCATCACCCGGACCACGCCGGTCTTCTGGTTGATATCGATGCGCGCGTTGGGCTGATGGCCCTCGGTATGGCGGTAGGCCGTGAGCAGTGCCGACTCGATCGCGGAGATCACGGTCTCGATCGAGATCCCTTTATCGGCGACAATCGCGCGCAGGGCTTCGATTTCGATGTTCATTCCACGATCCCTTCGGTCGGCGAATCGGACGCTGTGTTGTTTCGAGCGACCTGCGAGCAGTCGCTAGCGGCTACAGATCCTGTCGGTTCATTTGGTACATCGGTTGTTCCTCGGACATCGGCGGTGGGGTCCACCGCTTCCTCTTGCCCCGGCCGCGGACGACCGGGCGCGACTCCGCCCGCGAGTTCCAGTTCCCGCGCGCCGGGCGGGTTGAATTCCACCTGGACGACGGCCTCGGCGATATCGGCCAGCGGAATCGTCACCCGGTGCGGCTTGTTCTTCCCGCCGAGCACCAGCGCCACCGTGTCATCGGTGAGAACACCGACCCTGGCCTCGAACTTGTCCGATGACTTCGGATCCGGCGACGGCGCGCCGGTGCGTAGCTTGATCCGCACCTTGCGTCCTCGGGCGCGGCGCCAGTGGCGGTCGGCCGTGAGCGGGCGGTCGATGCCGGGGCTGGTCACCTCGAGCAGATAGGGCGTCTCGCCGAAATCGCCCGCATTGTCGAGGGCCTCGGAGAGTTCCGTACTCAGTCCGGCAATGGCATCGAGATCGGAAGCGGCATCGCTGTCGACGATGACCTGCACCCGAGCCTGGGCATCCACATGCTTGCCCGCCGTCGAGATATCGACACCCTCGAGGTCGAATCCTCGGCGCTCGACGAGCCCAGCAACGAGCTGGCTCACCCTTTCCTCGGTCGGCATGGGCATGTGGGGCGGCTCCTGGTTCAGTTGTCAGACGGCGGGAAATTTCTCTACCGGAGATCTAGCGTAACGCGCCTCGAGAGTGTAAAGGACCAGCGGCCTCGAGCAAGTTTCCTGGCCACGCGCCCGCAATACAGCGCGCCGGGCCTCGCACCGACCGCACGGTCGACGCTCGGTCGGCCGTGCCGCGCGAATCTGGCACGATGGTGCCGTGCCAATCCGCCTCCCCGCCCCGCCGCGCGCCGGGTGCACTTCCGGCATCCCCGTCGACCGGCATCAATCCCAGCACGGCAGCGCCGGTGTCGGTCGCACCGGAATCGTCGACCGCCGCACCGCATTGCGGCTGGCCGGCGGCACGACCGTGGGTGTGCTAGCCGTCGGCGCGGTGGCCGGATGTACGGACAAGACGGTGTATCAGCCGGATCCGCTTGCCGCACAAGAGAACCTGGCGCGCGCCGACGCAGCGGCCGCGACGGCGGCGATCGCGGTGACGCCGCAGCGGCATGCCGCATTGACCGCGATCGCGGACGAACGCACCGCACACGCGGATGCGCTGCGTGCCGAAATCAACCGTGTGATCGGCGTTTACGGTGACGGCACCACTCCGACGCACCGTACCCGCGAAGTCTCCCCGTCCCCTTCCGGCACTTCCCCCGCGGCATCGGGCGGACCCGGATCCCCCACCACGCCGCCGAGCATCGACGAGTTGCGCACCCGGCTGGCCAAGTCGCAGCAGTCCGCGGGTGATCTCGCCCGCACCCAATCCGGTTATCGGGCAGGACTATTGGCCTCGATCAGCGCATCGTGCGCGGCGCAGGCGGGGGTGTTGCTGGCATGATTCGTGCCGCCTCGACCTACCTCGCACGCCATGCCGAGCGCACCGCTCAACTGATCCGGACAGGGACGCGCACATGACCGAAGCCGAACGCCAAGCCCTGCTCGACGCGTTGCGCGCCGAATACGCGGCGGTGTACGCCTACGGCGTGATCGCGGCCTACGCCGCCGCCGAGCGAGTCCGCTTGGTCGCGCAGGACACCGCCACCCACCGTGCCCGCCGCGACACCACCATCGATGCGTTGAAGGCGTCCGGAGTCGCGGTGCCGCCACCGGACGCGGCCTACACCACGCCGTTCCCGGTGAACGATCCGATTCCGGCGGCGAATTTGGCCGTCACGGTGGAAACCGACACCGCCGTAGCCTGGCGCGCGGTCGTCGAGAACGGCAGCTCCGAATCGATCCGCCGGACGGGTGTCGACGCTCTCACCGAATGCGCGCTGCGCCTGGCCACCTGGCAAGCGATCCTGGGCGCCAATCCGCCGACGGTCGCCTTCCCAGGCAAGGTCTGACCGCGCGCCGCGCACGGATTCGTCAGCGAATTCGTGCGCGGCGGGTGCGGGTGGCTACGGGCGCATTTCGTAGGTGCCGTCGTAGGCGGCGACTTCGGCCCAGACCCGGTCGAAGCGGGGACGGTCGGTGACCGGCGGGCGCAGGGCGGAGGCGGCCCAGGCCTGCTGGTCGGGGGTGGCGGAGGGCTTGCCGTAGAGGGTGGTGGCGTGGCCGTTGAAGTCGCGGATCTGGAAGTCGAAGATCTGCTCGATGATGTCGCGGTCCAGGCCGGTGACAGCGGCCTGCTCCAGGATCAGCTGGCTGTAGACCACCAGGGAGAACAGGTGGCCGATGGTCAGCATGAAGTCAAGATCCTTCTGCTGATCGGCATCGGGAGCTGCCGCGGTCAGCAGGGTGCGCAAGGCCTGGGCCTGCTCGTAGAAGCGCGCGACATTCGGCAGATCGGCGTGCTTTTCGTACACCGGAGTCCAGTCGGCGAACTGTACCTTGCCCGCGCCACGAGCCGGGCCCTGCCGGAAGAAGAACTCGTCGTCGGCCGCATCGGCACGGGTGCCGATCTCCGGGTAGTCCTTCGGGTTGAACAGGTAATTCGGCATGAACTTCAGGATCTGGCCGACATTGACGTGCACCGTGCCCTCGAGCCGGGGCAACGTCCCGATATAGCGGGAGACCTGCGCGAAATAGGTGTTCTTCTCGAATCCCTTGGCGGCGAGCACATCCAGCAGCAGCGTCATGACCGTCTCGCCCTCGGAGGTCACCTTGGACTTGGTCATCGGATTGAACAGCAGGTAGCGGCGGTCCTCCAGGCCGGCGCTGCGGAAATAGTCGACGGCGCGGTCGCTGAACAGCTTCATCGCGACGATGCGCGCATACGCATCCACGAAATTCGTTCGCACATGCGGGAATTCGGTGACGGGCCGGCCGTAGAGGATGCGGTTGTTGGAATGCGTGATGGCCTCGTAGAACGAGTGCTCGACCATACCGATGCTGCCGTGGCACAGGTTGAACTTGCCGACATTGACGGTGTTGAGCGCGGCGGAGAAGGCCTCGGGACCGGTGGACAGGATGTCGGCTGCGGTTACCGGGTAGTCGTGCAGCGCGAAGGTGCTGACATACAGCTGACCGTGGATGACGTTGTCGATGAGTTCGTAGTTGTCGTGGCGGCTGTCCGCGGCGAACCACACATAGCCATCCGCGCCCTCGATATCGGCGCGGCGGGAGAACACCGAGACCATCGATGCGACATTGCCGTTGCCGATGTAGTACTTGGTGCCATTGGCGCGGAACAGGATGCCGGCCTCGGCATCCGCACTGCCCGGCTCGGTCGGCGTCAGGATCAGGTCGGTGTTGTAGATGTCGGCACCGTGATCGCGCTCGGACAGACCGAATGCCATCACCTGGCCGTCGGCGAGATCGGCGGCCGCGCGCTTCTTGGCGTCCTCGTTGTCGCTCTGCCAGATCGGGCCGAGGCCGAGGATGGTGACCTGCTCGGCGTACCAGTACGCGAGACCGTAGAAGCCGAAGATCTCCGACAGCGCCGCATTGCGCGCACCGTCCCACCGCCGGTTCACGTCACCGTCGGCGTAGGCGGCCGGGGTCAGGAAGGTCGCGAACAGGCGCTCCTTCTTGACGAACTCGAGGAAGTCCGACACCCAGACCGCATCCGCGTCATCGGCCAGCAGCTGCCGCTTGCCCCGCGACTCGAACCACTCGATGGTGGCCTTGAGCAGCCGCCGTGTCTCGGCGTCGAACTGCTTCGGGTCATAGCTGGCGGGGTTGAACAACAACGCGTCGGTGCTCGTCATGCCGCTAACTTACCAGCGGGTAACAGCAGTAAGAAGCGGGTCCGGGATTACCGCGCGCCACGAATCGTGCCTACGGAACCGTAGGTCCGGACGAATGCGAGAAGCCCGGCCGACTGGGCTCAGTCGACCGGGCTTCCCTCC
The DNA here is from genome assembly GCF_055584605.1 of Nocardia sp. NPDC102475. Classification (NCBI taxonomy): domain Bacteria; kingdom Bacillati; phylum Actinomycetota; class Actinomycetes; order Mycobacteriales; family Nocardiaceae; genus Nocardia; species Nocardia sp. NPDC102475. The sequence goes on from NZ_JBVJLS010000018.1 coordinate 26,020, forward strand.
CGGTTGCCGAAGGCCGACCTACCGCCCGCCGCGGACCTGCGCGAGCACCGATTCGACTACCGAATCGGCCGGAACCTCGGTGGATTCGCCGGTGAAGCGGTCGCGGATCTCGACCTTGCCCTCGGCCCAGCCGCGGCCGACGACCACGACCAACGGAACGCCGATCAGCTCGGAATCCTTGAACTTCACACCGGGCGAGGCCTTGCGGTCGTCCAGGACGACGTCGAGTCCGGCCGTATCCAGCAGCGCCGCAACCTGTTCGCCGCCCTCGCGCGCGGAGTCGTCCTTGTTCGCGATGACCACGTGCACGTCGAACGGCGCGACCTCGCGCGGCCAGCGCAGACCCTTCTCGTCATGCTGCTGTTCGGCGATCACCGCGACCATGCGGGAGACGCCGACACCGTAGGAGCCCATGGTGAGCCGCACCGGCTTGCCGTTCTCGCCGAGCACATCGACCTCGAACGCGTCGGTGTACTTATTGCCGAGCTGGAAGATGTGGCCGATCTCGATGCCGCGCGCGGATACCAGGACGCCGCGCCCGTCGGGCGAGGGATCGCCGTCGCGCACCTCGGCGGCCTCGATGGTGCCGTCGGGGGTGAAATCGCGGCCCGCGACCAGGCCGACGACGTGCTTGCCCGGCTCGTCGGCGCCGGTGATCCAGCTGGTTCCGGTGCCGATGCGCGGGTCGACGAGATAGCGAACACCGTTGGCCTGCAATGCCTTCGGGCCGATGTAGCCCTTGACCAGGAACGGGTTGGCGGCGAAATCGGCCTCGGTGAGCAGTTCCACCTCGGCGGGTTCGACCGCGGCGCCGAGGCGCTTGTCGTCGATCTCGCGATCGCCCGGAATGCCGATGCCGAGCAGTTCGGTCTTGCCGTCCGGGTGGCGCAGCTTGACCATGATGTTCTTGAGGGTGTCGGCCGCGGTGACCGGTTGCGCGGAGAAGCCCGCACCGTTCGCCCAATCCACCAGCGTCGCGATGGTCGGGGTGTTCGGGGTGTCGTGCACGACGGCCGCGGGCAGGCCCTCGATGGGTTGCGGTTCGGCAGCGGGCGTGACCACCGCCTCCACGTTCGCGGCGTAGCCGGACTCGCGGCACACCACGTAGGTGTCCTCGCCGACCGGGCTGTCCGCGAGGAATTCCTCCGACGCGCTGCCACCCATCGCACCCGAGGTGGCCGCGACGATGACGTACTTGACCATGAGCCGGTTGAAAATGCGCTGGTAGGCCTCGCGATGCGCGTTGTAGCTCGCCTTTAGTCCGTCCTCGTCGAGATCGAAGGAATAGGAGTCCTTCATGATGAATTCGCGGCCGCGCAGAATGCCCGCGCGAGGCCGCTCCTCGTCGCGGTACTTGGTCTGGATCTGGTAGAGCGTGACCGGCAGATCCTTGTACGAGCTGTATTCACCCTTCACCGTGAGCGCGAACAGCTCCTCGTGCGTGGGCCCCAGCAGATAGTCCGCACCCTTGCGGTCCTGCAGCCGGAACAGTCCGTCGCCGTATTCGGTCCACCGGTTGGTGGTCTCGTACGGCTCACGCGGCAGCAGCGCGGGCAGCGAGATCTCCTGAGCGCCGATGGCGTTCATCTCATCCCGAACGACCTGCTCGACCCGCCGCAGCACCCGCAGGCCCAGCGGCAGCCACGAGTACACGCCCGGGGCGATGCGCCGCACATATCCGGCGCGGACGAGGAGTTTGTGACTGGGCACCTCGGCGTCGGCGGGATCGTCGCGCAGGGTACGCAGGAACAGGTGGGAGAGGCGGGTGATCACGGAACGACAGGGTAGTCGCTGGCCCGACGATGTCTGCAACGCATTACCCTATCCGCTCGTGCTGGTGCTGCTGCCCCCTTCCGAAACCAAGTCCGATGGCGGAACCGATGTGCCACTGGAGCTGGAGTCGCTGGCGATGCCGCAGCTCACGGCCGTGCGCGACCGGCTCATCGACGAGGTCGTCAAGCTGGCCGCCGACCCGGACGCTTCGCGCGCGGTGCTCGGCCTCGGCAAGGGGGCTGATACCGAGATCGCGCGCAATGCGACGCTGCGCACGTCAGCCACCCGGCCCGCACTGGAGCGCTACACCGGCGTGCTCTACGACGCCCTCGATGCCCGCTCCTTCACCAAGGTCCAACGCGCCAAGGCCTATGCCCGCCTCGGCATCGGCTCAGCCCTGTTCGGCGCCGTCCGCGCCGATGACCTCATCCCCGCCTACCGGCTCTCCGGCGGTACCAAACTTCCCGGCCTCCCGACGCTTTCCGCCATCTGGCGCGATGTCCTGCCCGACGCGCTGATCGCCGAGGCCGCCGGTGAACTCGTCATCGACCTGCGCTCGGGCACCTACCAGCAGCTCGGCCGCATCCCCGACGCCATCACCGCCAATGTCCTGACCGAACATCCGGACGGCTCCCGAACCGTGGTGAGCCACTTCAACAAACACCACAAGGGCCTACTCGCCCGCGCCCTCGTCCTCACCCGCGCCGACCCCACCGACATCCGCGCCGTAGCCCGCATAGCTACCAAATCCGGCCTCCGCGCCGAAATAGCCTCCCCCACCGAACTCCTCATCATCACCAGCTGAGGTACGGCCGCGGCCTCCCTACCTTCTGCGAGGTATGCGCTGGCTCTGTGTGACCGCTGCACTCGCGGAAGTCGGTGGGTTGCGTCGGTCATCCGCGCTCGGTGGCACACCAGGTGCCGGCTCGGTGGATTCGGTAGGCGAAGGCGGCGGCGCGGGCCAGCCGGGTCAGCCAGCGGTCCGGGGTGTCCAGGTCAGGCCAGGTCCAGCGGACAACGGCCCAACCCAGGGCGCGCATGGCGTCCTCGCGGAGCTTTTCGGCGATCACGGTGGATTCGGACGAAGCGTGGCGGGAGTTGTTGCGGTACTTGATCATTCCATCGAACTCGCCGATGACGCCCAGCGTCGGGAACAGGAAATCGACTCGGGCGACGAATCCGCCGTTGATATCCAGGATGGTCGACTGGAGTTCCGGTGCGGGCAGTCCGGCACCGCACAAGACAACCCGGCTCCGCGATTCGCCGGGGCTCTCGGCGCGGTCGTCGAGGAAGTCGATGACGCGGCGTGCGGCCGGACAGCCCGGGCGGCCGTTCGCGCGCAGTAGTTGCTCCGCCAGTTCGGCACTGCTGGTACGCCCGAGGCGCAGTGCGGCATCACCGACGACGACAGCTTGTTCGAAGGGCACGGTTCTGGCCAGGTCGACGATCGTGCGCGCCGCTGTCGTCACCCGCAGATCGCCGATCTGCACCACCTCGTCCGACTCGATGGACGCGGCGTGCATCATGACCCGCCTACCCGTGCGTGCCCCGGTTCTTCGATTGCGGGTCAAATGAACCCGCGCCAACGGGATCGACCACACCGGCAGACCATGCACGACAGCCGCGGAGATATGACTGATGACGGCAGCTGAACTGGAGCACGCGGCGACTGCACCGGCCAGCACCAGATGCCTTTGTTCAGTGGTCATTTCGTCGATATCGACCGCACTCAGGTACTGCCCCCGACACACCCGCTGCCAAGGTCGCCTGCTCAGCTCACGTCCGGTGAATCCAGCTTCCAGCGCATTCCGCCGGGAAATAGTTCGAGGTATCTCCACCCCCCCGATGTTCCCGACCACCCCCACCAAGCCGAAAGCCCCAACCCACGGATTGTGGATAACTCGCACGCTGTGCATAACTCCACGCGGCCCCCTGCCTGGCCACGCGAGCCACAGTGACAGAGGTTGGCGCAGAACAGGGCTACGCCGCGCACAAGCCGCAACCTATGCGCGACGTCGAGTGGATATGCGACACCACCTGTGGCGTGCTCGGGTGCTCGGCGTAGTGCCGTCCAGAGCGCTGTCAGCGCTGCGCGGCGGTGAGGGCGGCGCGGATCTTTTCGGCGGGAGCGGGGGCAGCGGGGTGCTCCCAGAACGGGAGGTCCGCGGCATAGGGGTCGCCGTAGACGGGGGTGTTTACCTGAGAGCGCCAGCTTTCGGTGAGGGGGCCCGCATCGACAATGTCGTAGCCGAGAGTGTCGAGTAGTTCGGTGGCGGCCTTTTTCGCGTCGGCGTCGTCGCCTGCGATGGGCAGGGCCGAGCGGTCGGGGGCACCGGAGGGGCGGGCGAGGGTGGCCAAGTGGGGATAGAAAATGTTGTTGAAGGCCTTGACGACCTTCGAGGTCGGCAGGTGGCGTTGCAGCAACTCGCTGCTGGTGGTGGTGCCGTCCTCGAGTTCGGGGAAGGTGCCGTCGCGGTCCGGGTAGTAGTTGTTGGTGTCGATGACGACCTTGCCTGCCAGCGGCTCCACCGGGACCTGCCGGTAGTTCTTCAACGGCACTGTGACCACGACGATGTCACCGGCCGCGGCCGCCTCCGCGGCGGTGGCGGCGCGCGCCCGCGGCCCGAGCTCGGCCACCAGCTCCGCCAGCGTTTCCGGGCCACGTGAATTACTGACCACGACATCGAGTCCGGCCGCGACGGCCAACCGTGCCAGCGTGCCGCCGATATTCCCGCTGCCGATCAATCCAAGCGTTGTCATGCCCGGTCCCAACCGAGTTGAGGCCGCGATTGTTCCGACATGCCGTCGGTGCGCCCCGATGTCGGGGCTGACGGTCACAGTTCCGCGGCGATGAGCAGCGCCGCCACCAGCACGCGCGGGCGACAATCCGACGCACTCGACGCGTTGGAGTCGGCCGAGGAGCCGAATTCGGTGTCGAGGTTGGCTCTGGCGACCGCTGCACAGCGCCGGCACCAGGCTCCATGCGCTTCTGGCAGCGGAGAACCGGGCGGTCGACGCGACGCGCAGCTCGGTTCGGTTGTCCTCCGTCGTGATGATCTCGACCGCCATCAGCCGTGCCGTACGCGAAAACTCGGAGGCGCAGAAAATGATCGGTCTGTAGTGTTCGGCGAGCGGTGGGGGACATCCGAAATGTAGGGCCGCACAAGGAATGTGACGGCGTCGAGGGCGGCCGGGGAGGTAATTGATGACGAAGTTGAATCAGATCATCGCGGTGGAGAAGGGCGTCAAGAGCGGCGCGCTGCGCGAATTGGCGGAGACCCAGGGGCAGCTGCAGAAGCCGGGGTTGCTGTCCGGTATCGCGCGCACCTATCAGCCGAAAGATGAAGAGGGCGAACAGCTTCCACCGGAATCGGCGCGGGTGCAGGTGAAGTCCGATGAGGTGTTGCGCCAGACGGCCGCGACGCTGACCCGGCTCTTCGATGTGACGGCGACCAAGGACTGGGCGAACTGCGAGGCCAGGGCCGACAAGTCGTATCAGTTTGATCCGATCCCACCGACCCGGTGCGCGAATTCGGGTGGCACCAAGGAACCCGAGGGCAGGCTACGCCCTCGGGTTCCCTTGCGTTGGAACAGTTCAGAGCGTGTGCTCGTCGGCGAGTGCGAGTACGTGGTCGAGAATGTCCAGCCCCTCCTTGACCTCGGCCTCGTCAATGATGCACGGCGGAACGACGTGCAGTCGGTTGAAGTTGACGAACAGCAGCAGGCCCGCCGCCTTGGCCGCGGCGACCGTTTCGGTCATGGCCGCGCTGGTCCCGCCGTACGGGGCGAGCGGTTCGCGAGTTCGCCTGTCCCGCACCAGTTCCAGCGCCCAGAACACACCTGCCCCGCGCACATCGCCGATGCTGGGGTGGCGTTCGGCGAGTTTGTGCAGGCCGGGTCCGAGGACGCGGGTACCGATATCGGCGGCGTTTTCCACGATGCACTCGTCCCGCATCGCGTTGATGGTCGCGACCGCGGCGGCCGTCGCCAGCGGATGGCCTGAATAGGTCAGCCCGCCCGGGTACGGACGATCATCGAAGGTCGCCGCGATGGCGGGACTGATCGCGACACCGCCGAGCGGCACATAACCGGAGTTCACTCCTTTGGCGAAGGTCAGCAGGTCGGGGACCACACCCTCGAAATGCTCTATGGCGAACCACTTTCCGGTGCGCCCGAACCCCGACATCACTTCATCGGCGATGAAGACGATGCCGTATTTGTCGCACAGCGCCCGGACACCCGCCATATACCCAGGCGGCGGGACCATGATTCCCGCTGTGCCCGGGATGGATTCGAGCACGACGGCGGCAATCGTGTCCGAACCCTCGAAAACAATGGTCTGCTCGAGATGCGCCAAAGCGCGTTCGGCCTCCTCGGTTTCGGTGCTCGCATGGAATTGCGAGCGGTACAGGAACGGGCCGAAGAAATGGATGACGCCGCTATTGCCGTGGTCGTTCGGCCAGCGCCGCGGGTCGCCGGTGAGGTTGATCGCGGTCTCGGTGCCGCCATGATAGGAGCGGTAGCGCGAAAGCACCTTGTAGCGGCCGGTATGCAGGCGCGCCAGCCGAACCGCGTGTTCCACGGCATCGGCGCCGCCATTGGTGAAGAAGATCTTGTCGAGTTCGCCCGGGGTCCGCTCGGCGATCAGCCGGGCGGCCTCGGAGCGGGCATCGTTGACGTGCTGCGGTGCGACGGTGCACAGCTTGGCCGCTTGCTCCTGCACCGCCGCAACGACTTTCGGATGCTGGTGACCGATATTCGTGTTCACCATCTGCGACGAGAAATCGAGCAGACGATTACCGTCGCCGTCCCATACGTAGCAGCCCTGGGCCGCCGTAATGGTCATCGGCGTCCGGTGCGCCTGCGTGGACCACGAGTGGAATACATGGCGGCGGTCGAGCTCGTAGGCGCGGGCGGCGGCCTGCCGGGCGAGTTCGGGTGCCGATCCATTCGGGAGGGTCATCGAATTCTCCTGCGTAGCTACTTGTTCTGTGGGAATCCGAGTTCGAGACCGCCGTGGCTGGGATCGAGCCAACGCGTCGTGACGGCCTTACCACGGGTGAAGAAATGCACGCCCTCGATGCCGTGCGCATGCGAATCGCCGAACAGCGAATTCTTCCAGCCGCCGAAGCTGTAGTAGGCCATCGGAACCGGGATCGGCACATTGATGCCGACCATGCCGACCTCCACCTCATTGTGGAAGCGCCTGGCCGCGCCACCGTCGTTGGTGAAGATGGCGGTCCCGTTGCCATAGGGATTGTCGTTGACCAGTTCCAGCGCCTCGTCGTAGCCGTCGACGCGCACGACCGACAGGACCGGGCCGAAGATTTCGTCGGTATAGACGCTCATCTCGGTGCCCACATGATCGAGAATCGTCGGGCCGAGCCAGAATCCATCCGCTTCGCCATCGACCTGGACGCCGCGACCGTCGAGAACGACACTGGCACCGGCGGATTCGCCCGCATCGATATAGGCGGCGACGCGATCGCGATGCTCGCGGGTCACCAGCGGACCCATATCGGTATCGCGGGTGCCGTCACCGGTCTTGATGGTCTTGGCGCGCTCGGCGATCTTGGCGACCAGTTCGTCGCCGACCGCACCGACCGCCAGCACCACACTGATCGCCATGCAGCGCTCCCCCGCGGAACCGAATCCGGCATTCACCGCGGCGTCGGCGGCCAGATCCAGATCGGCATCGGGCAGCACCACCATGTGGTTCTTCGCGCCGCCGAGCGCCTGCACACGCTTACCGCCGGCGGTGCCGCGCTGGTAGACGTACTTCGCGATGGGTGTGGAGCCGACGAACGAGACGGCCTTGATATGCGGATTGTCGAGCAGTTCGTCGACCGCGACCTTATCGCCCTGCAGCACATTGAAAACCCCTGCGGGCAAACCGGCTTCGTGCCACAGCTCGGCCAGCCACAGCGATGATGACGGATCCTTCTCGCTCGGCTTGAGCACCACGGTATTCCCGGCGGCGATCGCGATCGGGAAGAACCACATCGGCACCATCGCCGGAAAGTTGAACGGTGATATCACCGCGACCGGGCCGAGCGGCTGGCGGATCGAGAAGATGTCCACCTTCGTCGAGGCGTTCTCGGTGAATCCGCCCTTGATCAAATGCGGTACACCGCAGGCAAATTCGACCACTTCGAGGCCGCGGTTCACTTCGCCGAGCGCATCGGAGTGGACCTTGCCGTGTTCGGCGGTGATCAGCTTGGCGAGTTCTTCCTTGCGCTCGTTGAGCAGTTCGCGGAACCGGAACAGGATCTGTGTGCGCCGCGCCAGCGAGGTGTCGCGCCATTCCGGGAACGCCGCCTTCGCCGATGCGATCACCGCCCTGGCGTCCTCGACACCGGCCAGTGCGACCTGCCCGGTCACCACCCCGGTCGCCGGGTTCGTCACCGGCGCGGTCGCCGAGCTCGTGCCCGCGAAGGGTTTGCCGTCGAGCCAGTGCGCGATTGTCTGCATATCTCCTCGATTCGATCCCGAGCGCCGGATGGTGTCGTGGTTTCGACTCTGCACCATCGATGCCCGATTTCGGCCCGACGTTCTGTATGCGATTTCGGATTTCCTATTACGATTTGTCGGATGCTGCTCTCTGTCGCCGATGTGCTGGCCATGCCGGTTGTGTGCGCGGGCGAGCCGGAGGTCGTCGGTGCGGCGGCCCTGGATCGGCCGGTGCGGTGGGTGCATGTCAGCGACCTGCCGGAGGTCGCCGAATTGCTCGTCGGCGGCGAGCTGATGCTGACTACGGGCTTGGCATTGACCGGCAGCGACGAGTCGACGGTCGCGTATCTGAATTCGCTGGCCGCCGCGGGGGTCGCCGGACTCGTCATCGAACTCGGCGAGGCCGTGCCGCGGTTATCGCCGATCGTCACCGAGACGGCCGACGCACTCGGACTCCCGGTCATCGCGCTGCATCGCGTCACTCGCTTCGTGGAGATCACCGAGGCGGTACACCGGGTGATCGTGGCCGACCAGTACGCCGAACTCGAATTCGCGCGCACCGTGCACGAGACGTTCACCGAGCTCAGCGTGCGCCGCGCCGCGCTGGCCGAAATCGTCGAGACGGCCGCGGACATGCTCGATTCCTCGGTCGTACTGGAAGATCTGGCGCATCGGGTGCTGGCGCTGACCGCCCGGCACACCAGCACCTCGGCGATTCTGGAGAACTGGGAGACCACCTCGCGACTGCTGCCCGAGGGCTGGGATGTGGTGCAGGTCGGCCCGCATACCCAGCGCTGGGGTCGGCTGATCCTGCGTTCGAGCGGGCTGGCGACGCCGCGTGCCCGTATGGTACTCGAGCGTGCCGCACAGACGCTGACGCTGCATCGGATGATCGATAAGGATCGCTTCGGCCTGCATCGCCAGGCGCAGACCGGCCTCATCGACGATATGGTCAACGGCCGCGTCCTCGACGAACGCGATGCGCAGGCCAGGGCGGCCGCATTGGGCCTGTTGACCCGACGCACGCACTACGTTCCGCTCGCGGTAGACGTTGCCGCCCTTGCCGAATCCGATCAGGTCGCCAGGCAGCGCCGCAGCGCGGGCGTGCTCGACGCGGTCACGCACGGTCTCGGACTGTCGAAGGCCACCGCATTGACCGCGGCCGAGCACGGCGACCGCGTCGGCATGGTGCTCGCGATCCCGTGCAGCGCCGATCTCGACGACATGCTCCGCACCGTGTGCTCGGCGATCATCGCCGAGGTGCGCCGGGTGGAGGGAGTACGGCGGGTGGTCATAGGCGTTGGCGCGGAAGCGGATTCACTGCTCGACACCGCACACGAATTGGCGCAGGCGGCGCACATCGCCGAGGTCGCGTTATCGCTGGACGCGGCATCTGATCGGCCGCGACCGTTCTATCGCAGCGGCGATATCCGGCTGCGCGGATTGCTCTCGCTGATCCGCAATGAACCCGGTGTGCAGAGCTTCGCCGAAACGGAGCTGAGCGCATTGCTGCGCTATGACATTCGGCATGCGGCCGATCTGACCCGCACGTTGCGACAGTTCCTCGACGTCGCGGGCAATAAGACCGAACTTGCCAAGCGGCTCAATATCAGCAGACCGACCCTCTACGACCGGCTCGCCCGCATCGAGCGGATTCTCGACGTCGACCTCGAGGACGGCGAATCCCGCACCTCACTGCATACCGCACTGCTCATTCGCGATCTGACCGCCGACTCGAACTCCAGGACCGACAGGTGATTTCGACCGGATCGGGAATGTTCTCGAGTCGGCAATCGTTTCACCAACGCATGACAGCTGTGCTCTCCGACGAGTTGAAGAAGTACCTGGACGAGTCGAAGGTCTTCGCTACCGCGGCGACGATCGGACCGAACGGACAACCCCACTTGACCGTCATCTGGCTCGAGCGCGATGGCGACGATCTGCTGTTCTCCACCACGGTGGATCGGCAGCAGGGCAAGAACCTCGCCCGTGATCCGCGGATCACGGTGATGATCAATCCGCCGGATAATCCGTACGCGTACGCCGAGATTCGAGGCACCGCCACCATCACCCCGGATCCCGACAAGACGCTGCCGGACAAGCTGTCACACCACTACACCGGGCTGCCGTACGTCGAATTCAACCCCGCCTCCGTCAATGACGGACCCCGCGTAATCGTGCGGGTGACCCCGCGCAAGGTCGCCGGTCGCCTGTGAGCTCACGGCCGGGCGGTTCAGCCCTGCCCGGCCTCTTCCCTTGTGTGCTGCGCTTGGCCGACCTCGGCCGCCGTGTAGCGCAGTGTCAGTGCCACCAGCCCCACCAGCAGTGCGCCAATGGCGGTGACGAAAAGCACCAGCGTGTAACCACTTCCGAGCGCATCCAGCTCCGCGGGCGTCATACCGGCGGGCTTACCCGTTCGCCCGCCGAGCGACACCGTGCGAGACGCGGCGACCGGCGCGAGCAGACCGATCGCGACGGGTGTGCCGAGGTTCATGAACATCTGGCCGACCGCGGAGAGCGGGCCGATATTCTCCGGCGCGACACCGACCAATACGCACAGCGGGACGATCACCACGGCCATACCGATGCCGAATCCGATCATGATGAACAGCCCCAGCAGGGTCGGCCAGTACGGCACGCCCCGTTCGAGTGTCGAGCCGAACAGCAGTCCGACGACGAGAATCGCCGCCGCACCGCTCAACAACCAGCGCGGCGCGACCGTCATCGCCAGCTGCGAAGCCGTGGCGGTGCCCATACCGGCGCCGATGGTGAACGGAATGAACGCGACCCCGGCGACCAGCGGGCTGTAGCCGACGACATTCTGCACGAACAGACCCGCGAAAAAGGTTGTCGCGGCCAGCACTCCGCTGGCCAGGAAGATGGCGCCGAAGGTGGCGACACGATCGCGCTTATCGAACAGCGACCAAGGCAGCAGCGGGTTGTCCACCCACCGTTCGGCGAGCACGAAGACGATCAACAACACCAGACCGGCGACCATCGAACCGATGATGACCGGACTGTCCCAGCCGAATTCGGGCGCTTCGGTCGCGCCGAATACCAGGGACGCGCAGGCGAGGGTACCGAGTACGGCCCCGCGCACGTCCAGGGGTAGTCGGTGGCGGGTGGTGTCGCGCAGTCGCAGCACCGCGCCCGCGAGGATCAGTGCACCGATCGGCACATTGATCAGGAAGATCCAGCGCCAGCTCACCTCGGTGAGCGCGCCGCCGATCACCAGTCCGCCGACCGAGCCGACCGCCATCATGGAGCCGAAAATCGCGATTGCCTGATTGCGCACCCGGCCGGGCGCGAAAGTGGTCGCCACCAGGGCGAGCGCGGTCGGGGCCGCGAGCGCGGCGCCGGTGCCCTGGATCGCGCGGGCCGCGATCAGCATGCCCTCGTTCTGTGCGAGTCCGCACAGCAGCGAGGCGAGGGTGAACAGTGCGACGCCGACGATGAACATGCGTTTGCGGCCGAAGGAGTCGCCGATCCGGCCACCGAGCAACATCAGACCGGCGAACGGCAGACCGTAGGCGGTGACCATCCAGGCGCTACCGGAGCTCGATAAACCCAGTTCGTCCTGTAGTCGGGGCAGGGCGAGAATCACCACCGTGCCGTCGAGGACGACCATCAGTTGTAGCCCGCTCAGCACCAGGATCGCCAGGCCGAAGGCCCGCAGCGTCACCGGATACGGCGTCGTAGCGGGATTGTCTGGCACAGTCAGCCACTGTAGTCAGAGCGACGGATGACAGGTAGCGGCCCCGTCCGCGGCACCACCGGCATCGAGCCGGTCCGCTGCGATTCCTCTTGCGCGTGCTGTGCCTCGGCCAGTTGCCTCGGGGAATAGCGCAATGTCAGCGCGATGAAGCCCGCCAGCACCGCGACCAGCGAGCAGACCGCGAGCACGAGTGTGTATCCGCTGCCGAGCGCGAAGATCTCGGCCTCGTTCATATCGGCCGCCTTACCGGTGCGCCCGCCCATCGACATGGTGCGCGATGCCGCGATGGGAGTGAGCAGCCCGATGAATACCGGCGTCGCCAGGTTCATGAACATCTGCCCCACCGCGGACAGCGGGCCGATATCAGAGGCCGGCACCCCGACGAGCACGCACAGCGGCGCGAGCACCATTGCCACGCCGACACCGAAGCCGATCACGATCAACAGCGGCAGCAGGGTGGTCAGGTAATTCACGCCGCCGTCGAGCTGCGAGCCGACCAGCAGTCCAGCGGCCAGCACGAATGCCGCGCCGCACACCAGCCAGCGCGGTGCGACGAACAGCGCCGCCTTGGAGGCCACCGCGCCGCCGATGCCGATGCCGATGGTGAACGGGATCGATGCGATACCCGCGACCAGCGGTCCGTAGCCGAGCACATTCTGCAGGAACTGCGCGACGAAGAAGGTCATCGCACCGAGTACGCCGCCGGCCAGGAAGATCAGCATGAAGGTGGTGACCCGATCGCGGCTGTCGAACAGCGACCACGGCAGCAGCGGATCATCGACGGTGCGCTCGACGACCACGAAGACGATCAGCAGCACCGCACCCGCCACCAGCGCGCCGATGACGGCCGGACTGCCCCAGCCCAACTCGGGCCCCTCGGTCGCACCGAACACGATCGACGCGCAGGCCACGGTACCGAGCACCGCGCCACGGATATCCAGTGGCGATCGGTGGTGTTCGGTATCCGCGAGCTGGGACAGCGCACCGAGAATGATCAGTACGCCGATCGGCACATTGATCAGGAAGATCCACCGCCAGGACAGCTGGGTCAGCGCACCGCCGACCACCAGACCGCCGACCGAGCCGATACCGACCATCGAGCCGACGATCGCAATGGCCTGATTACGCGCCTTTCCCGGCGCGAAAGTGGTTGCCACCAGCGCGAATGCCGTCGGCGCCGCAATCGCCGCGCCCGCGCCCTGCACGGCTCGGGCCGCGATCAACATGGCCTGGCTCTGCGCCAACCCGCACAGCAGCGACGCGATGGTGAACATCCCGACGCCCACGATCAGCATGCGTTTGCGACCGAACGCATCACCGAGTCGCCCGCCGAGCAGCATCAGCCCCGCGAAGGTCAGACCGTAGGAGGTCACCGTCCACGCCCCGCCCGCGCTGGACATGCCCATCTCTTCCTGCAGTCGGGGCAGCGCGAAAATGACCACGGTGCCGTCGAGCACAACCATCAGCTGCAGCCCGCTCAGCACGAGAATCGCGAGCCCGAAGGCCCGCTGCGTCACCGGGTACTGCGTCTTCGCAGGGGGGTTATCGAGCACGGTGAGCCACTGTAATTGATCCGGAACCGAGGTCTCCGCTCCCGCGGGGGCGATTCATCTAGTCATAGCGAAAGTCACTGGGCGGTTGTGACACCTTCCAGTTGCGGGAGTCCAGCGGTTGTGCAGCATCATCCGGCGGCGGACTCGGCTCGCGGTGCGGCGGATTCGGTGGAGAAGCCCGCTGTGGGGCCGATCACAATGATCGCGGGCGGACGGATGGCTTCTTCGCGAACGCGAGCGGCAACTGTGCCGAGGTCGGCGCGCAGGACACGTTGGGTGCGCAGGGTGCCCTCCTGGATCACCGTTGCCGGGGTGTCAGCCGGTCGGCCGCCCTCGATGAGAGCCGTGGCGAATTGTTCGATGCGCTCGACCGCCATCATGAGCACGATGGTGCCGCGCAGGCGGGCCAGCGCGGGCCAGTCGACCATGGAATCCGGATGGTCGGGTGCGACGTGGCCACTGACCACCACGAATTCATGGGTGACGCCGCGATGGGTTACCGGAATGCCCGCGGCGGCGGGGACGGAGATGGGGCTGGTGATGCCGGGGACCACGGTCACCGGAATGCCTTCCTCGACGCAGGCCTCGAGCTCCTCGTAGCCGCGCCCGAACACATACGGGTCGCCGCCCTTGAGCCGCACCACGAACTTGCCCGCCTTGGCGCCCTCGATCAGCGCGGAATTGATCGCCTCCTGCGCCATCGCCCGCCCGTACGGAATCTTGGCCGCGTCGATCACCTCGACGTCCGGGCCGAGTTCGGCGAGCAGCTCCGGCGGTGCGAGCCGGTCGGCGACAACGAGATTCGCGCGGGCCAGCAGGCGGCGGCCGCGCACCGTGATCAGATCCGGATCGCCGGGACCGCCGCCGACCAGCGCGACACCCGGGGTGATCGGCGTCGAATCATCGGTCACCACACCTGATTGCAGCGCCTCGAGCAATGCGTTGCGCACCGTCGCGGATCGCCGGTGCTGACCACCGGCGAGCACGCCGAGCGTGAGGCCGTCGTGCCGAGCCGTCGCCGGAGTTACCGCGGTGCCCAGCCGCGCCACGTCGGCGCGCACACAGAAGATCCGTCGCCGCGTGGCCTCCTCGACGACCGCCGCATTGGTCTCGGGTTCGTCGGTGCATGCGATCGCATACCAGGCGCCGTCGAGATCGCCGTCGGCGTAGGCGCGCAATGTCAGCGTGAGTTGCCCCGACGTAGCCATTCCCTCCACGGCCGGGGTGACTTCGCGACTGATGACGTGCACGTCCGCTCCGGAGGCGATCAATAGGCCGAGCCTGCGCTGCGCCACCGTCCCCCCGCCGACCACGACGACGCGCCGCCCATTGAGATCGAGCCCGACCAGGTAGTTCGGATCACTCGTGGGACGGTCGGCCGGGTTGATTTCCGGCTGGTCATCGATAGGTACTGACGTGTTCGGCACAATGTTCGAGCCTACGTCCTGTGTGCGCGTGCCCGGCAATCACCCGCCGCGGACGGCCTTTCTATACTTCTGCGCATGAATCGCTGGGGTCGGGCGGCGGAATCGGCAGCGCTGATAGGGCGGCTCGCGCCGGGCGGTGCCGCACAGGCGGATCCGGGGTCCTATGTCCCCGCCGCAGGAACCGAGGCGACCTACATTCAGGCGGGACCGCAGGTGGTCACGGAGCAGATCGGATTCGACTGCGGGTTGGCGCCATGACACAGGCAGAGCAACTGCTGGAGGTCGCATACGAGGAGGCACTGCGCGGCCGGGCCGAAGGCGGGATTCCGATCGGCGCGGCCCTGTTCGCGACCGATGGCTCCCTGCTCGGACGCGGGCACAACCGACGGGTGCAGTCCGGCGATCCCAGCATGCACGCCGAAACCGATGCCTTCCGCAATGCGGGCCGCCGCCGCGACTACGGCTCGACCATCATGGTGACCACCCTGTCACCGTGCTGGTACTGCAGCGGGCTGGTGCGCCAGTTCGGGATCGGTGCGGTGATCATCGGGGAAGCGCAGACCTTCTACGGCGGGCATGACTGGCTGGCCGAGCACGGCGTCGCGGTGACCGTGCTCGAGGACCAGCGCTGCATCGACCTGATGACCGAATTCATCGCCGACCAACCGCTGCTCTGGCACGAGGACATCGGGGTAGCTGAGGATTGATGTCGGACAAACGATTTCAGCGGAAGTACGGATAGTCCTGCACCCAGTTGAATCCACGGCCGCGCAGCGGGAAGCTGTTCAGATCGACCTGCTGCAAGGTGATGGTCACCGGCCGACCGTTCAGCTGCCCGTCGAGCGTCAGACGGTCGGGCGCGGGCTGTTCGAAGGTGAAGTCGGCGATCTGGGTGGGTTGCGCGTCCGGCCGCTCCGGCGGCGCGGAAACCGAGATCTTGTGGGCAGCGGTATCGACGGAGGGGACGGCGGGCACCAGGCTGCCGTCCATCTTCTGGTAGGTCATCCCGGCTACATCGAAAACGACTCGCTGCCAACGAGTTTCGTCGGTGGTCAGCGGCAGTACCGGCACACCGTCCTGGGTGAATTCCGATACCGTCCAGATCCCGTACAGCGGCGGCTTCGGGCTGCCACCGCCGCCTTCGTTCCAGTACTTCAGGCCGGTGTGCACGAAACCCGCTGCCATCCATAGGCCCAGGGCTACTTGCAGCGCGATCGCAATCCGGCGAGTTCGGTTGCCGCGAAACGGATCCGGTTGCGTGGCGGGTTCGGACGGCCGGTTCAGCACCAGCACATTCGCCAACCGCCGCGCCTGCGGTGCGAGCAGCACCATGCTCAGCAGCATGAGGTGGAAGGCCAGGATCTTGACCGGGACGTCGAAGGTCATATTGAGCACGAACACCTGCGCCAAGCTCACCAGGCTCAGCATTGCGCCGAGCGTCGCGGTCCTCGGCACGAAGAGCAGCAGTCCGCCCAGCACTTCGGCACAGCCGAGCAGGATCTCGTAGGTGGGTGAACTCCCGACCTGGTTCCACAACACCGAGGCGGGGCTGAACTCACCGTAGGGCTGCAGCAGTTTCGCCAGGGTCGGCTCCGGCATCTGCATCGGAATCGCCTTGGCGAATCCGTAGAGCAGCATTTGCCCGCCCAGGCACATACGGATGAAGAGCAGGAACCAGGCCTGCAGCTGCCGATAGTCCGGCCTGCGCCGGTCCAGCGCGGTCCAGATGAGGGTCGCCACCGCAGCGGCGATCAGCACGCAGAAGACGAATGTCCAGATGAAGTATTGGTCGCCGCTGCCCGAATCCTCGCGCAGCACGACGTCGGTATCGAAGAACAGCCGTCCGGCCGGCTCGATGATCGGGCGTAGGGCGCGAAATTCCCAGAGCACCGCATTCTCGGACAGCGATCCGGCGAGCAGCCCGGCGAAGGCGAACGGAATCTGGGTGAACAGCAGGCAGAACAAGCCGAAATAGCTGAAGGAGAACCGAAAAGCGATCCTGGTCAACGGATTCCACCGCACGGGCCGCTCGAGCGGTGTGACGCTTTCTTCCCGATCGAGAACCTCTGCACCGACCGCACTCACACCGATCCCTCCCTCTCACGACTCCACGTCAGCCGACGGTATCGGCGACGAAGGCCCGACCGCTTCCAGGAAAACCCCGATTCACACCCCCATCCATCGGCGTACGCGACTCCGCCGGAAGTATGACCCCACCTGGTGCAGTGGATTGTCAATACCGAATATCACCCAGTGAGGGTCGCTCGATTTCTTCGAATTTCTGCGGTAAGCACCGACTAGAACGCGTTACAGTTTCTGCAGGCACATGCGTCAGGAGGACAAAGAATGGCCGACGATCCCGATCCCACCGCGCGACGGCAGTTGACCGTCAGCGCGCGGGACCTCGACACCCTCGCCGAGGATCTGTCCCGGTGGCTGGACGGCAAGGTCCACGCGGATCACCCGCCCAGGATTTCGGCGCTGTCGCGGCCGCAGGGTGCGGGGATGTCGAGTCCGACGGTGCTGTTCGACGCCGAATGGACTGTGGACGGGCGCGCGGACGGCGGTTCGTTCGTGGCCAGGATGACACCGGAGGCCGACTCGTTCCCGGTCTTCGAAAACTACGACCTGGAGCTGCAATACCAGATCATGGCCGGGGTCGCGGCCGCCTCGGCGGTGCCGGTCCCCGAGCTGTGCTGGCTGGAAACCGACGAGAAGCCGCTCGGCACAAAGTTTTTCGTGATGCGGCGCGTCGATGGGCGGGTGCCATCGGACAATCCACCGTATGTGTTCATCGGCTGGCTCTTCGACGCGAGTCCCGAGGAGCGGGCGGAATTGACCGCGAAGACCGTCGAGGTCATTGCGAAGGTGCACGAAATCCCCGATCCGGCAACGCGATTCCCGATGCTGGACGGTTCCGGTCAGGCACTGCGCCGACATGTCGAATGGCACCGCAACTGGTACCGCTGGGCATTGGCCGATGACGGCTACCCGATTCCCCTGATCGAGCGAACCTTCGACTGGCTCGACGCGCACTGGCCCGCCGATCCAGGTCCGGACGTACTGAGTTGGGGCGATTCGCGACCGGGCAATATCCTCTACGACGGCTTCACCCCGGTCGGTGTACTCGATTGGGAGATGGCCGGACTCGGCCCGCGCGAATTGGATATCGCCTGGGTCATCTTCATTCACCGCTTCTTCCAGGACCTTGCCACCCGCTTCGATCAGCCCGGACTGCCGGACTTCCTGCGGCGCGCGGATGTCGTCGCGAAATACGAGGAGACCACCGGATATACGGTTCGGGATCTCGACTTCTACATCGTGTACGCCGCACTGCGGCACGCGATCGTGATGGCCAGGGTCAAGCGCCGGATGATCCACTTCGGCGAGGACACCGACACCCCCGATCGCGACGACTACGTGATGCACCGAGCAAGCCTGGAGGCGCTGCTCGACGGAACCTACGAATGGGATTGACCATGCCTGCGCCCCTCGATGAATACCCCATCCACCAGACCCACCTGTCCATGTCCCGAGTCGCCAGCAGCGACCGGAACTTCTACGACCGAAGCTATTTCAACGGTCACGACCGCGACGGCGGCACCTTCTTCGTCACCGGCGGCGGGGTGTATCCGAACCTCGGGGTGATCGACGCGTACGCCTGCGTTCGACGTGGCGACATCCAGCGCACGGTCCGCTTCTCCGACGCGCTCGGCGATCGCGGCGTCGACCTGCGCGTCGGCGGCTACCGCATCGAGGTGCAGGAACCGCTGCAGCGGATCCGGGTGATCTGCGAGCACGATGCCCTCGGCTTCGACCTCACCTGGCACGGATCCTTCCCCACCGTCGAGGAACAACCGCATCTGATCCTCAACGGCAACCGCCCGATCATCCAGGCCACCCGGTTCGCACAGGTCGGCTCGTGGGAGGGAACACTGCACGTCGACGGCACGGATCTCCCCGTCGACCCGGCCGTCTGGATGGGCACCCGGGACCGCTCCTGGGGCATCCGCCCGGTCGGCGAACCCGAGCCGCCGGGCCGGGCCGCCGCCGAACCGTCCGGCGGATTCTGGTGGATGTACGTGCCGCTGCGCTTCGACGATTTCGCCATCGTGCTGATCCTGCAGGAGGAACCGGATGGCAAGCGCACCGTCAACGACGCCGTCCGCATCTTCCCGGACGGTCGCACCGAACAGCTGGGGTGGCCGCGCTATCACATCGAATATCGCTCCGGTACAAGGCATCCCATCGGCGCACGGCTGGAGATGACCACCCCGGACGGTAAGCCGTTCGAGGTCGAAGTCCGGACCGTCACCAATATCCCCCTGCACGTCGGCTGCGGATACGGCGGGGACCCGGACTGGTTGCACGGTCGATGGATGGGTCGCGACTGGTCCTCGAGCAGCAGTTATGACCTCACCGATCCGGCCATCGCGGGGCGCATCCCGTTCGGGGTCATCGATCATGTCGCGCACGCGCGCTGCGGGGATTCCGAGGGGTGGGGCCTGTTCGAACACGGAAGTCTCGGGCGGCACGATCCGACCGGGTTCGCCGACTGGGGTTCGGTCGCGTCGTAGGGTTTTCGGCTCGTCGGCCGTGCCGACTCGGGACGTTCGATGGGCTTCCCGCGACTGAGAACTGGCCTGCTGGCGGGCGCGCCCGATCCCTGGCACCATGCCGCTCCACCGGCGAAACATCTTGCTGAACAAGGTGATTCGGCGGAAGCTTGGTCTGGTTGCGTAAGCGACCGATCGTCCATACCCGTGCCAACGGGTCGGCACCGCCCGAGGGGTCATCATGACAAGTCTTCCCGCATTCCCCGCCGCCGACGAAAGCCCGCTCGACACCTGCATTCGGCTACAGCAGACCGCGCCCGTGGTCGAAGTGGAATTCCCGGGCGGCGTGCCCGCCTATTTGGCGTTGACGCACAACGCCGTTACGGAAGTCCTCGCCGGCGACAACAAGACCTTCGCCAGGGACCCGAAGCATTGGCCCGCGCTATACGACGGATCGATCCCGCAGGACTGGCCGCTACGGGCCATCGTCCAAGGCGACCACCTGTCGACGAAGGATGGCGAGGATCACCGTCGGCTGCGTGGTCTGGTCGGTAAGGGATTCACGCCTCGACGGGTTCAGGCAATGGAACCGCGCATCCAGGAGCTCATCGACAGTCTGTTGGACGAGGTGATCGCCACAGGTGACGGAGTGGATCTGGTATCGACCTTCACCGACGCACTGCCGATGGCGGTCATCGCCGAATTGTTCGGTGTGCCCGAAGCAGACCGGCCACGGCTGCGGAAATGGACCTCCACTCTGTTGGCGCATACCACCCCGCCGGAGGTGGCGTTCGCGACGCAGAACGAACTCGGGACTTTCCTGCACGAATTGGTGCAGCGCAAGCAACAGGAACCCGGCGACGACCTGACCTCGGATCTGGTGCAGGCCCGAGATGCGGGCGATCGGCTCACCACCGACGAATTGGTCGGCGTGCTCTGGCTGATGCTGATCGCCGGTCACGAGACCACGGTGCATCTGCTCGGTCACGCCGTCGTCGCACTGCATCGGAACCCCGATCAGCTGGCAGTGGCCAAGGCCGAAGACCGTTGGGCCGATGTGGTCGAGGAAACGCTGCGGTACCGCCATTCGGTGATGATGACCAGCTACCGGTTCACGCTGACCGAGGTGACGATCGCCGGGGTGACCATTCCCAAGGGGAATGCGGTCGGAGTGGTCTATCAGGCGACCGGCGTCGATCCGGAGAAGTACGGCGCGACGGCGAACCAGTTCGATCTCACCCGCGTACAGACCGGCCATCTCGGCTTCGGACACGGAGCGCGCTACTGCATTGGCGCACCGCTCGCCCGATTGGAGAGCCGACTCGCCCTCGCCTCGCTCTACCGGCGGCTGCCCGACCTGCGGCTCACCATCGATCCGGACGACATTCCCTACTCGCCGTCGTTCTTCACCATCGGCCCGTTGTCCCTGCCGATCGAATTGGGAAAGGTGTCCTGACTCTCGTTATGTCAGTGGCGATTTCGGGGTGAGCGCGGCCGCGATCACTATTCCGTCGACGGTCCGCTTGGGAATAACGAGCGGACCGTCGGCGGCCAGTAGCGCGGCCGCCTCGGCGACGCTGGCGGTGCCGAGTGCGTCATCGGTGCGTGCCGAGGGATTCGGAACATCGACCTGTGCGAGCTCGGCCGCTGTGAACGTGCGGACCGAGACGCCCAAACGATCGGCGGCATCACGAAGTTCTTCCGCACGTCGATCGATGGTCGCGAGACAAGCAATGGGCTTGTCGCCCAGTACTTCTCGCAGCGCATCGAGAATCCGTTCGCTCGACGTGCCGGGGCGAAACCCGAGCCCGACGCACGTCGGTTCGGCGGTTCGAGACGCCGACGTGTCAGACGGCGGCACGGGTGCGGGCGTAGTCGGCGGCTGCCGTGACGAAACGGCTTGTGGCTCTGGGGTTTCCGGCAGGATGGGTGTGCAGGTAGGAGGCGTGGACACGGTGGAGGAGAGCACCCTCGCGGATGCGGTCGCCTGCGGTGTGCCAGCCCCAGGCGGGAGTATCGGTGCCGGTGGTGACCAGGCGGGTGCGGTGGAATTCGTGGCCGCGCACCCGCTCTCCCGCGCGCCATAGGGCGGAATCGGCCAGCGCCACGGCATCTCGATAACCGAGGGTCAGGCGGGGGCCGAATTCGGCTGTCGCATCGACCACACCCGCCATCGGGTGCCCATCCAGCGAGCGGCAGAGATACAGGAGTCCGGCACATTCGGCATGCACCGGAAGGCCCGCCCCGGCCCGCTCGGCCACCTGCGCCAACAGCCGATCATTGGCCGCCAATGCCGCCGCGTGCTCCTCCGGAAACCCGCCGGGCAATACCAAACCGGCTGTCCCTGTGGGAAGTTCATCCCGCATCGGATCGAAGACCACAACCCGCGCTCCTGCGGCCTCCAACAACTCCCGGTGCTCCGCATACCCGAATGTGAATGCCGGTCCGCCAGCCATCGCGATCACAGGATCGAGCCCGGCCCCTGCGAACGTCGGCGTCGCACGATTCGCGCGTTCTGCGGCTGCACGCGCTTTCTCACCGACCCCCGCAGGAACTGCAATGGCAGTGTTGTTGCCACCCTCGGCATTCGAATGACTCTCGGCACCCGTATACGCGCTGGTCACGTCTACGGCGATCGCTTCGTCCACGCTCGGCGCGACCGCGGTGATCGAGTCTTCGGATTCGCGGACCGCGGTTACCGGATCCCAGGCCGGGGCGGTGACGGTCGAGCGGGCGAGGCGGGCGATGGCGGGGAGGTCGACGTGGGTGGCGACGAGGTCGGTCATTGCTTCGACGGCGGCGGTGGCGGCGTGGCCGTGTTCGACCGCGGGGATGAGGCCGAGATGGCGGGAAGGGACCTCGAGTTCGGCCATGCGCGGTAGTGATCCGAGGACCGGGAGGCCGACTCGGTCGCAGGCGGCGCGCAGCACCTGGTCGTGACGCTCGCTGCCGACGCGGTTCAGGATGACGCCGCCCAAGCTGATCGCGGTGTCGAAGGTGGCGAAGCCGTGCAGGAGTGCGGCGAGGCTTTGACTGTGGCCGCGGGCGTCGACGACCAAAATCACTGGGGCGCCGAGCAATCCGGCGACCTGCGCGGTGGAACCCTCGGCGATCGGTGCGGCGTGGTTCTCGTCGATGCGGCCGTCGAACAGGCCCATTACGCCCTCGACCACCGCCAGATCACACCCCTGGGCGCCGTGGCGGTACAGCGGAACCACACGTTCCGCGCCGACCAGCACCGGATCGAGATTGCGACCGGGCCGCCCGGCCGCCAACCCGTGATACCCCGGATCGATATAGTCCGGCCCCACCTTGAACGGTGCCACCCGATGCCCGGCCCGCCGCAGTGCGCCGATCAAACCGGTCGCCAATGTCGTCTTCCCGCTGCCCGAAGCGGGCGCGGCGATCACCACCGCCGGAGCCTGCCCCGCGCTCACGACCGCCGCACACTTTCGCGGGCTTCGCACCCCACACCGTGCACGGAGCCCGACACGGAGTGCCAATTGCCCGATCCCCGGCGCCAGACCGCACTCCAAGAAATCGAGCGATCACAATGCACTCGGGCACACGAACGCGAAGTACCGACCCGCGGCAGCTTTCGGTAGGTCGGGTGATCACCATGCGCTGGTGCAGGCAAACCCCGAGTACCAGCCTCCACCAATGCATTCTCGAGCGGCTCCGCGGTGGGTGAGGTCACCATTCGATGCCTCGTTGGCCCTTGCGGCCTGCGTCCATGGGGTGTTTGATCTTGGTCATTTCGGTGACGAGGTCGGCGGCGTCCAATAGGGGTGCGGGGGCATCGCGGCCGGTGATGACCACATGCTGGTTGCCCGGGCGGGTGCGCAGAGTTTCGACGACCTCGTCTACATCGACCCAGCCCCATTTGAGCGGGTAGGTGAATTCGTCGAGGACGTAGAAGCGGTGCTGCTCAGCCTGCAGCCTGCGCGCGATCTCGCGCCACCCGGCCAGCGCGGCGGCGGCATGGTCCTCATCGGTGCCCTGCTTGCGGGTCCACGACCACCCCTCGCCCATCTTGTGCCATTCGACCGGCCCACCGATACCGGTCTCCTCGTGCAGGCTGCCGAGAGTGCGAAAGGCAGCCTCCTCCCCCACCTTCCACTTGGCACTCTTGACGAACTGGAATACCGCAATATCGAATCCCTGATTCCACGCCCGCAACGCCATCCCGAACGCGGCCGTCGACTTCCCCTTCCCCGGCCCCGTATGCACCGCGAGCACCGGCAAATTCCGCCGCTGCCGCGTCGTCAGCCCATCATCCGGAACCGTCTCCGGCACACCCTTAGGCATCGAAACTCCTTGATAGCCCATTGATCAGAACGTCCACACCCGCCGCACCGCCATGCGCTACGGGTTCGGTAGGTAGATCCGCCACGATCAGGCGGCTCGTGTCACGCCGGGGCGACCGGAACCGGCGCGGACGACGTCAGCGACCAAGTCGCCGGTCAGTTCGGCGAGTTGGAGGTAGCCTGCGCGGAGGGTGCGGGCCAGGTCGGCGGCGAGGCCGAGGCGGACCATGCCGCGTTCGCAGTCCACGACGATCGAGGTGATCGCCTCGGCGGCAAGCAGATTCGCGGCGGCGCGGGCGCGGGGCACCGGATCGACGCCGCCGGTGGCGCGGCCGTCGGTGAGCAGG
This sequence comes from Nocardia sp. NPDC102475, assembly GCF_055584605.1. Lineage (NCBI taxonomy): Bacteria > Bacillati > Actinomycetota > Actinomycetes > Mycobacteriales > Nocardiaceae > Nocardia > Nocardia sp. NPDC102475. The sequence goes on from NZ_JBVJLS010000018.1 coordinate 50,148, forward strand.
ACCAGCATCGGGCGGCGGCGCGGATCGCGGACGCGTTCGCGGTGCACGACCTCGCGGGCCTTCAAAAGCCCTGCGGCGAGTGGGGTTTTACCGCCCGTGCGAATACCGGATAGGCGGCGCACCGCGATATCCACCGAGGAGGTCGGCGGCAGGACGAGTTCGGCGTCCAGGCCACGCACGGTGATCACAGCGACCTTGTCCCGCCGCTGGTAGGCGTCGCGCAGCAAAGCGACGACCGCGCCGGTAACCGCCGATAGCCGGTCGCGCGCCGCCATGGATCCGGAGGCATCGACCACGAATACCACCAGATTGCCTTCGCGCCCTTCGCGATACGCACCGCGCAGATCCTCGGCGGCCAGTTTCAACGGGCCGTCGACTCGGCCGCGGGAGTGCTGATGCGGTGCGGCGGCGAATACGGTGCCGAGTAGGTGCAGGCCGCCGGAGGTATCGGTACTGGACCGCACCGTGCGCCCCTGCCTGGTCTGCGCGCGCGAACGGCGACCTGCAGCGCCCTCACCTACGCCGGGCACCTCCCAACGCGGCGGTGTCACAACGGATGTCGCGGGCGAGCCGATACGCCCGTCGCGCGCGGACGGTGACTGCCCGCCGCCAGGGGAATCCGGACCATCGCCGCCGGGGGCTGGTGCACCCGGACCTCCAGGGCCTGGACCGCCATCCGGATCGTCGTCCGGGCCACCGTTAGTGGGACCACCATCCCGTTCGTTCGCATTACTCAACGCACTATCGACGTCGCTGGGGCGGCCGTCCGGACCACCAGGCGAACGCCCATCGTTCGACCCGCCGTCGTCGAGATCATCCCCCGCAAGATCCTCAGCCCGGTCCTGCTCCGATTCCGTACGCTCGCTGGACTTTTCCGCCTCTTCCCCCGCCGCACGCATCGCCTCGTCCAGCTGCTCTTCGCTGATCCCGGGCTCATCGAACGGATCCCGCCGCCGCCGATGCGGCAATGCCAACTCGGCCGCAACCCGCACATCCGCCTCGGCCACCGCGTCCGCCCCACGCCAGGCCGCATGGGCGGTAGCGGTCCTGGCAACCACGAGGTCCGCCCGCATCCCGTCCACATCGAATGACGCACACAGCGCGGCGATCCGCCGCAACTCCACATCATCGAGCGCGACGGACGCGACCCGCTCGCGGGCGGTGAGAATCCGCTCGGCCACTTCCCGATCGGCCGCGGCATAGCGTGCGGCGAATCCGGCGGGATCCGCCTCGTAGTCCAGCCGACGCCGCACCACCGACATCCGCATGTCCACGTTCCGCGAGGCCGCGACATCGACGGTGAGCCCGAACCGGTCCAGTAGCTGCGGCCGCAGCTCACCTTCCTCCGGATTCATGGTGCCGACCAGCACGAACCGTGCCGGATGCGAATGCGAGACGCCATCGCGCTCGATATGCACCCGCCCCATCGCGGCGGCATCGAGCAGCACGTCAACCAGGTGGTCGTGCAGCAGATTCACCTCGTCGACGTAGAGCACGCCGTGATGCGCGGCCGCCAACAGTCCGGGCCGGAACGCCTGCTCGCCGTCGCGCAGCACCCGCTCCAGATCCAGAGAACCGACCACTCGGTCTTCTGTGGCCCCCACCGGCAACTCGACCAGCCGAGCGGGCCGCGCACCCGTCTCATCGACAATGGGCGGCAGCAATTGCGCAAGCGCCCGCACCACAGTCGATTTCGCGGTTCCCTTCTCCCCGCGCACCAAGACGCCGCCGATCCCGGGATGCACCGCACACAGGATCAATGCCAGCTGCAACCGCTGCTGCCCCACCACCGCCGAGAACGGAAAGCCCGCATCACCATCAGCACCGGGACGCGCCCCGGTCAGCGAAGAGGCATGCGGCGCGTTTTCGGTACGGGGCAATGACACGCCCCAACTCTATTCGCGCCACAATGCCAGCCCGGCAGCACCCTCCGCGTGGGATCTACCCCCTACGCATGGGCAGATGCATGATGCCGTCTTCTTCGAACTCGTCGCCGTCGGGTTTGAAGCCGAACTTGGCGTACAAGTCGACCAGGTAGGTCTGGGCACTCAGGCGCACCGTCGCCGAACCCGCCTCGGCGAGCGCAGCCTGCACCAGCCGGGTGGTGTACCCGTGCCCGCGCGCCGAAACCGACGTGCACACCCGGCCGATGCGGAAAGATTTCACACCGTTCTCGTGCTCCTCGGTCAACCGCAGCGTCGAGATGATCTCGCCCTCGTCATCGAGCCAGAAATGGCGTGTCTCCGGCAGCAGGTCGAAACCGTCCAGCTCCGGGTACGCGCATTTCTGCTCGACGACAAACACTTCGACGCGAAGCTTCAACAGCTGGTACAGGGTGGCGGTGTCGAGATCAAGCGCCCAGGACCGTTTGAGTGCAACCGTTGACATCATCGCGTCTTGCTATCACAACTACGCGATCGGCGCGACCCCTGGGTGCTTCGGCGTGTTGTCCGACACACCGTTCAGATTCAGGGTTTTGGTCGACCAATCCCAGACTTCCTGGAACAGCGCCTGGTTCTCCGAGAGCTTCACGCCCAGCGAGGGCACCATTTCCTTCAGCTTCGGCGACCAGTCGTCGTACTCGCGCGGGAAGCACCGCTGCAGCACGTCGATCATGGCGCTCACACCGGTCGACGCGCCGGGTGACGCGCCGAGCAGACCCGCAATGGTGCCGTCTTCGGCGGCGACGACCGCCGTGCCGAACTCGAGCACACCGCCCGCACCCTTGCGCCGGATGACCTGCACGCGCTGCCCCGCGGTGATCAGCTCCCAGTCGTGGCCGTCCGCGCGCGGAATGAACTCCTCCAGCGTGGCCACCTTGCCCGCCTCGGATTTGAGCAGCTCGCTGACCAGGTACTTGGTCAGGCCGAGTTCGGTGACGCCGACGCCGAGCAGCGAGAAGATGTTGTTCGGCTTCACCGACTTGAACAGATCGGTGTTCTTACCGTCCTTGAGGAACTTCGGCGTCCACCCGGCGTACGGGCCGAACAGCAGGCCGGGACGGCCCTTGATGATGCGAGTGTCCAAGTGCGGCACCGACATCGGCGGTGCGCCGACGGCGGCCTTGCCGTAGACCTTGGCCTTGTGCTTGTAGATCAGATCCGGGTTGGTGCAGCGGATGAACTGACCGCTGATCGGGAAGCCGCCGAAACCCTTGGCCTCCTTGATGCCCGACTTCTGCAGCAGCGGCAGCGCACCGCCACCGGCGCCGACGAAGACGAATTTGCTGATGAGCGTGCGGGTCTGGCGAGTACGCAGGTTGCGCACCTTGGCCAGCCAGGAGCCGTCGGACTGCTTGGTGAGGTCGCGCACCTCGTGACCGAAGGCCAGATCAACGCCGGAGCGGCCGAGGTAGGCCAGCAGTTCGGTGGTGAGCGAACCGAAGTCGATATCGGTGCCCTCATCGGTCCAGTTGAGCGCGATCGGATCGGAGAAGTCGCGGCCCCTGGCCATCAGCGGCAGCCGCTTGGCGAATTCGTCGGGGCTGTCGATGTATTCCATCGTCGAGAACAGCGGATGCCGCGACAGCGCCTCGTACCGCTTGCGTAGGTAGTCCACATTGTCCGCGCCGTGCACGAAGCTGACGTGCGGGATGGGGTTGATGAAGGCGGAGGGATCGCCGAGGATGCCGTTCTCGACACCGTAGGACCAGAATTGGCGCGAGACCTGGAAGCGCTCGTTGATGTCGATGGCCTTGCTGATATCGACCGAGCCGTCCGGATTCTGCGGGCTGTAGTTCAGTTCGCACAGTGCGGAGTGTCCGGTGCCCGCGTTGTTCCACGGATCGCTGCTCTCGGCGGCGGCCGCGTCCAGCCGCTCGAATAGGGAGATCGACCATTCCGGCTGCAACTGCCTGAGCAGTGCGCCGAGAGTGGCACTCATGATGCCGGCACCGATGAGTACTACATCGGTCTTTTCAGTCATGGCAGCGTTCGGCACGGGTAGATCGACTTCCTTGTCCTTCTGCGCACGCCCACCCCCACGGTGGGCCTGCTGGGCACGGGCGCTATGTGGTTGTTGCGAGTCCTGCGTGACTCGGCGAGGTGTAGGTTACCCGCCGTTCACCTAGCCCAATTGTGCACCTCACCTGTTCGAAGTCCGGCAACGAACCTACCGAATGTGACATAGATTCCTTCCTGGGTTCGACCTTCGAAACGGCCCTGACGTCGCTGACCCTTTCGAGTGACCTGCAAGCAGTCACTACGGTTAGATTGATCCCTGTGACGAATGAAGCTTCGCTCAGCGTGTCCGATATCACCGCCCCGGCAGCCGAGCGATGGCGGCCAGATGTCCTCGGTGCGGGCTATGAGCAGCGCAGTCTGCCGCTCGGTCCGGACCCCGATGGTGAGGGCGAGGCCGTCGCGACCCTCGTTCGCTACACCCCTGACACCGGTGCCGCCGCCACCGAACCGGCGGTGCTCTACGTGCACGGTTTCACCGACTACTTCTTCCAACAGCATCTGGCCGAACATTTCACCGGACGCGGGCATCGCTTCTACGCCCTGGATCTGCGCAAGTGCGGTCGCTCGCTGCGCGACGGCCAGACGCCGCACTACGTCACCGATCTGGCCCTCTACGACGCCGAGCTGAACGAGTCGCTGCGCATCGTCCAGGAGGAGGCGGGCGACAACGTGCTGCTGGTCGCGCATTCGACCGGCGGACTCATCGTGTCGCTCTGGCTGGACCGGCTCAACAGGGCGAAGGGCACGGCCAAGTCGGGCATTGTCGGGCTGGTGCTCAACAGCCCCTGGTTCGATCTGCAGGGCCCGTCGTACTACCGGACCATCGGCACCCCGGTGATCAAGATGCTGGGCCGGTTCCGGTCGATGTTCGAACTACCCGGCAACAAGATCAGCTCCTACGGCGACAGCCTGCACCACAGCGTCGCGGGCGAGTGGGACTACAACCTGGATTGGAAGCCGTTGGCGGGCTTCCCGGTCCGGCTCGGCTGGCTGCGCGCGATCCGCAACGGGCACGCCCGGCTGCAGGCGGGGCTGTCGGTCGGCGTGCCCGCGTTGATTCTGCGTTCGCGCATCACGAAATTCGCGCGCACGTACGGTCCGGCCGTCGACGTGGCAGACGCGGTGCTCGATGTGCGCCAGATTCAACGCTGGTCGGGCTGCCTCGGTGATCGGACCAATATCGTCCCGATCGACGGCGCCCGCCACGACGTCTTCCTGTCCTCGGCCGAACCGCTGGCCAAGGCTTTCGCCGAACTCGACAGCTGGCTGGACTGGCTAGCGGCCTTCCATCGGAAGACCGCCGGATCACCAGAGGCTGGTGCGTAGCACGATCTCGGTGGCCAATTCGTGGTCGGCCTCGGTCGCCACATTGTCGACGTCGATCTCCACGACCCGGAATTCGCCGTAGACGTAGCGACCGGAGGCATCCGCGACCGAACGCGGCAGATTCTTGGTTACCAGTACGGTGGCGGCGAGCTCCACCGGCCGACACGTGGGGTCCGCGACCGTGCCGTCGGCGGCCGGAATCGCGGGATGGCCGCGATCGGCGACGACAAGGCTGATGAACCGGCCGAAACCGCCCGCGCAGACCTGCCAGCCCAGTTGCGCGCCCGCGCCGCGTCCGGCGACATTCACCCAGGGGATGCCGAGTTCGTCGAGGATGGCGTGCACGCCCGCCGGATCCAGGTCCGCTATCGATTCCACCGCAATGGTGCGCAGGTCCGAGGTGTGCAGCCGAGCGCACACCTGGGCGTAGACGTCGACCGGATCACCGGCATCGGGCAACAGCAGCACGCTGTGCCGAGACTCCGGGCCGTCGACCCGTACGGTCCATGCCCGGTCACCGACCGTGATCCGCCGAGATTTCATGCCGAAGTACGGTACACGCCCGAATTGAACGGCACCGCGTGTCAGTTACCCGCGAGTCAGGAACGTAAACATTTCGATGGGTGTACGGGCTGGTCAGAGTGATGTGCTGCCGACTCCCAGGCCGGAGACGATGGTGGGGAGATCAACAGGTGCACCGTCAGCGAGCAGGCGTTCGATATGGGTGATGTCGAGGTGCTGTTCGATCAGGTCGGCGAGCAGGTCGAGTTGAGACGAGCGGATCGCCGCTACCGAAGAATTTTCGGCGACGACGAAACCGTGCCGTCCGGCGCGGGCGGCGACCTCGCGGAGCCAGGAGCGACGGAACTCATCCGATTCCAGCAGGCCGTGCAGGTGGGTGCCCCAGATCGCGCCGCGCGCAGTGCCCTCTGCGGTCGGCGAGCTGTCCAGCTCCAGCCAGGCCGGATCACCGCTGTGCTCGACGCGACCATGATGAATCTCGTAGCCGTGCACGGGAATTCCGTTACCCCGTCCGGTGCTGCGCCGCAGCACCTTCGGGTCGGCGAATTCGATTTCCAGATCGAGCAGACCCAAACCCGTGACCGTCCCCGCGTCCGATTCGACCCGGTCGACGATACGACTCCCGAGCATCTGATATCCGCCGCAGATGCCGAGGATCGGCCGCCCGGATGCGGCTCTGGCCTGTAGCGCATCGGCAATTCCGGTGCGCCGCAACCACTCCAGATCCGAAACGGTCGCCTTACTGCCCGGCAGCACCACCAGATCGGAATCGGCCAGCCGGGACGGTTCGCCGACCCAGCGCACCGCGACACCGGGCTCACAGGCCAGCGCTTCGACATCGGTGGAATTGGAGATGCGCGGCAGACGGATCGCGGCTACCGTGAGCCATTCGGCGCCGACCGGCGGGCTGGGGCGGCCGACCGGCGCGTCGGCGACCGTGCCGAGCGAATCTTCGGCGTCGATCCACAGTTCGTCCGCGTAGGGAATGACGCCGAGTGTGCGGCGTCCGGTCAGCTCGGTGAGCCGGTCGAGTCCGGGACGCAGCAATTCGACATCGCCGCGGAACTTGTTGACGATGAAGCCGGAGATCAGTTGCTGGTCTTCAGGCTCGAGGACGGCTACGGTGCCGAACAGGTGCGCGAGCACGCCGCCGCGGTCGATATCGCCGACCACGAGCACCGGCAGTCGCGCCGCCTGGGCGAGCCCCATATTCGCCAGATCGGTGGCGCGCAGGTTGATTTCGGCGGGCGAACCGGCGCCCTCGCAGATCACCACATCGAATTCGGCGCGCAGCGAATCCAGTTCGGCGGCAACGACTTCGCGTAGGTCCCGGCGACGCTGGAAATAGTCACGCGCGCCGACGGTGCCGATGGCCTTGCCGCGCACCACGAGTTGGGAGCGTCGGTCGCTGCCGGGTTTGAGCAGGATCGGATTGAACCGGACACTCGGCTCGAGCCCGCACGCCGCCGCCTGCAGGGCCTGCGCGCGACCGATCTCGCCGCCGTCGAGGGTGACCACCGAGTTGTTGGACATGTTCTGCGCCTTGAACGGCGCGACTCGAACGCCGCGCCGGGCGAGCATGCGGCAAAGTCCGGCCACCACAACGCTTTTCCCGGCGTCGGAGGTTGTTCCGGCGATCAGCAGCGCGCCTTTCAATGCGCTGGTCACGGCGCAAGCCTGCGCGGTCCATCCGTCACGGCATGGTGAGAATTTCGGCGCCCGTGCCGGTCACGACCCAACAGCGCGAGCTTCGAACTGCACGGTCCATCCGTCACGGCACGGCGAGAATCTCGGCGCCCGTGCCGGTCACGACCCAACAGCGCGAGCTTCGAACTGCACGGTCCATCCGTCACGGCACGGTGAGAATTTCGGCGCCCGTGTCGGTCACGACCAGTGTGTGTTCGAACTGCGCCGTCCACTTGCGGTCCTTGGTGACCACGGTCCAGCCGTCGTCCCAGATTTCGTAGTCGATACCGCCGAGGTTGATCATCGGCTCGATGGTGAAGGTCATGCCCGGCTCGATCACCGATTCGATGGCGGGCTGGTCGTAGTGCAGGATGACCAGGCCGCTGTGGAAGGTGGGGCCGACGCCGTGCCCGGTGAAATCGCGCACCACGCCGTAGCCGAAGCGGTTGGCGTAGGACTCGATGACGCGCCCGATCACATTGAGCGCCCGGCCCGGCCGAACCGCCTTGATGGCCCGCATGGTCGCCTCGTGCGTGCGCTCGACCAGCAGTCGCACTTCCTCGTCGACATCACCGGCCAGGAAGGTCTTATTGGTGTCGCCGTGCACGCCGTCGATATAGGCGGTCACGTCGATATTGACGATGTCGCCGTCCTCGATCACCGTCGAATCCGGAATGCCGTGGCAGATCACCTCGTTCAGCGAGGTGCAGCACGACTTCGGAAAACCCTTGTAGCCCAAGGTCGATGGATACGCGCCGTGGTCGCACATGTATTCGTGCGCGATGCGGTCCAGCTCATCGGTGGTGACACCGGGCGCGACCGCCTTGCCGGCCTCCTCGAGCGCCTGCGCCGCGATCTTGCCCGCGATCCGCATCTTCTCGATGGTCTCGGCCGTCTGCACCCAGGGTTCACGGCCCTCGTTCACGGTCTTCTTCCACGCATACTCCGGGCGCTCGATCGAGCGCGGAACCTCACGAGTGGGCGAGAGCGTGCCGGGAACAAGCGGCTGGCGGGTACGCACTGACATGGAACAAGAGTATCCGCACCGGTCATCGGGCACTGTCCTTGCCCGAGCCGCGAACGCGCGGTCAACCGAAGGAATAGTTGCGGACCACGGTCCGTTTAGACTAATGGTTGACGTAGAAACTTCACACGAACAGGACTCGAGCTGTGGAACTGGGACTCACGACTTTCGCGGAGCTGTACCCGGTCGGCGACCGACCGGCGCCCACCGCGGCCGAACGACTGCGCGAGGTGGTGGACGAGGCGGTCGCCACCGAGCGCGCCGGACTCGACGTCTACGGCGTCGGCGAACATCACCGCAAGGATTTCGCGGCATCCGCGCCGGCGGTCGTTCTGGCCGCGATCGCGGCACGGACCGAACGCATCCAGCTGACCAGCGCGGTCAGCGTGCTGAGCTCGGACGATCCGGTACGGATGTACCAAGATTTCGCCACGCTGGACGGTCTCTCGAACGGTCGCGCCGAGCTGATGGCCGGACGCGGTTCGTTCACCGAGAGCTTTCCCTTGTTCGGTTACGACCTGAGCGATTACGACGAGCTCTTCGAGGAGAAACTGGCGCTGCTGCTGCACATTCGCGCGGACGAGCCGGTTACCTGGAACGGCAAATTCCGTGCCCCGCTGCGCGATGCGGTGATCTACCCGCGCACCGACAACCGGCCGCTGCCGGTCTGGATCGCGGTGGGTGGCAGCCCGGAATCCGTGGTTCGCGCCGGACTTCTCGGCCTACCGCTGGCGATCGCGATCATCGGCGGCCAGCCCGCACGTTTCAAGCCGCTGGTGGATCTGTACCACCGGGCACTCGAAGAGGGCGGCCACGAGAAGCAGCCGGTGGCGGTGCACGCGCACGGCTATATCGCCGATACCGACGAACAGGCCGTCGCCGACTTCTACGCGCCGTATGCCGGGGCGATGAGCACCATTGGGCGCGAACGCGGTTGGGGCCCGATGACCCGCGCACAGTTCGATGCCCTGCGCTCCCAGAGCGGTTCCCTCTTCGTCGGCACCCCGGACTACGTCGCGGAAAAGATCACCGACATCCGCGACACCCTCGGCCTGGACCGCTTCATGCTGCACACCAGCGTCGGCACCCTGCCGCACGAAAAGGTGCTACACACTATCGAATTGCTCGGCGCGAAGGTCGCACCGCAGGTGCGCTGAAGGACCCTCACGAGGTCAGGACATTCTCCTGGTGCCGTGGTTGCGGTGTCGGAAGCGCGGTGAGAATTCCCAAATCGGGTCGCGCGCAGGCGTAGAAGCGGTCTCTGCCTTCCGACGCCGTCGCGAGTGCCAGTCCGACGGCCTCCGCGGAGACCGACTGATCGGTGTGCAGTACTCGCAGGTCCCACACCTTCTGCTGCCAGGTCCGCGCCGCCGCCACGGTCGGACCATCGGCGAGCAGGAGTATCGCTTCGAGCAGATCAGCGCGGGCATCTTCGGCCGCGACCAGCATCGGCCAACCTTCCGACAGCTCCAATGTTTCATGCCCCGGCCACAGTTCCGGATGTCTGGCCGCCGCCATCTTGATATGCAGCCGAACCTCGTGCTTGATGGCCGCGGCGAAGGCGACGTACGCCTCCCGCCGAGCGCCGTCCCATCGTGTCGCATGCTGGCGGTCCCACTGCAAGCGGTCCTTGCGGATGTTGAAGTAGTAACCGATCCAGGCCGAGGTGGCGCCGGTCACGATCGCGATCGCAGCACTGTAGAGGGCAAACACCGGCCCAGCGTAGTTGGCCGACCATCCACGCGCGCAACAGATCTCGGCCTCAGCGGTCGCACTCGCGCCGCGCGATACGGAGGCTAGAGCCGTCGCGGCGAGCAGTGGATGTAGCCCAGGGGCCTATCCGCCGAGTTGCGCTTCGAAGGCGATGCGGTCGCCCCGGTAGAGCGCGCGGACGCGTTCGACGGGCGCACCCTGTTGGTCCACGCTGCGCCGGTGCAGGAGTAGCAGCGGCAGAGCCGTAGTGCACTCCAGCAGGGCCGCCTCACGTGGAGAGGCCAGGACGGTTTCGATGCGTTCGGTGGCCTTGCCGAGTACCACGCCCGAGGCGCGCACGGCAGCGTAGAGCGATGTCGTCGGATCGTAGGTATCCCGTAGGTGGCCGAAGCGGTCGAGAGGCATGAAGGTGCTCTCCAGGCCGATGCGTTCGCCGTCGGCGAGGAGTACGCGTTCCAGGTGCATGACCGGGGCGCCCAGGGTGAGCCCGAGGTCACGGGCGGTATCGGCGTCGGCGGGGACGTCCTCCCAGCCGACCAGCAGCCGACCCGGCACACGGCCGTGACTGATGGCCCCCTCGGTGTAGGAGCGCAGCGACAGCGGCTGCACCATCTTCGGCCGGGACACCACCGTCCCCCGGCCCTGGCGGCGGATTCGGCCCTCCACCAGTAGATCTCGCAGCGCCTGCCGGACGGTTTCGCGGGCGACCTCGAATCGAACGGCGAGGTCGCGCTCGGAGGGGACGGGGTCACCCTCCTCCAGATCGGTCAGCAGCTGCTCGAGTTCGGTGCGCACCAGGTACGACTTCGGCAGCCGCGGCGCCGAATCGATACGCCCGCCGCGCATTTCATCGGCCCCGGCTCTCGTCGCACCTGATGTGTCCATACCGTCAGCCTACCCCGGATTGGTCTATACCAATTGTTAACCCAGCGTTCGCGCGCGCAACACTCCTTGGTCTAGACCATTGCGCATCATGTATTCATGCGATTGGTCATCATCGGCGGCGGAATCCTCGGCACCGCGCACGCCCTGGCCGCCGTCGGCCGTGGTCACGAGGTCGTGCAGCTGGAGCGGGAGCCCGAGGCACGCGGTGCGACGGTGCGCAATTTCGGCCTGGTGTGGGTTTCCGGACGCTCGGCCACCGAACTGGACTTCACACTGCGCTCCCGGCAACTGTGGGAGGAAATCGGCGGCAAGGTGCCCGGTGTCGGATTCCGGCCCGCCGGATCGATCACGCTGGTGCGCACCCCCACCGAACTCGCGGTCGCCGCGGCCGCCGCGGCGAGCCCGCATGCCGGAGCACGCGGCTTCGAACTGCTCGAACCCGAACAGGTGCGCGCGATCAATCCGGCCTTGCGCGGCAAATTCCTTGCCGGACTGCACTGTTCGACCGATGCCGCCGTGGAATCCCGGCAGGCACTGCCCGCGCTGCGCGCCTATATGACCGCATCGGACCGCTACGCCTTCCATGCGCGCACCGAGGCGCGTCAGGTCACCGATACCGGTTCCGGCGCAATGGTTCTCGACGATCAGGGCCGCACCTTCGAGGCGGATCTCGTGTTGGTCTGTCCGGGCGCCGCGCATACCGGCCTGACCCGCGAGCTCGTCGGCACCATCCCGGTGCGCCGGGTCCGGCTGCAGATGATGCAGACCGCGCCGCTCGGCGAACCGCTGACCACCGCGATCGCCGACGGCGACAGCTTCCGCTACTACCCGGGCTTCGCCGGTCCGGAGTTGGACATGCTGAACGCGGAGCAGTCGCAGGCCGCGATCGCCGCCGAGCACAGGATGCAGCTGCTGTGCGTACAGCGCTTGAACGGCGGTCTCACCATCGGCGACACCCACGAATACGAGGAGCCCTTCGCCTTCGATGTGGAGGAGGCGCCGTATGAACACCTCACCGCCGTTACCGAGGAACTGCTGGGACGCAAACTCCCGCAGGTGGTGCGGCGCTGGGCGGGCGTCTACAGCCAGAGCAGCGATCCGGCCACCATCGTGACCCGTGTGAAGGCCGATACGCACATCTGGATCGTCACCGGTCCGGGCGGCCGCGGTATGACCCTCGGCCCCGCGATCGGCGCGGAAACCGCCGACCTGCTGAATCTTTGAGGAGCATCGTGTCGGATAAGAACATCACCCTCGCCGTCCTGGATATGGCGGGCACCACGGTCGCCGACGGCGGACTGGTACTGCGCGCCTTCGATGCCGCCGCGACCAGTGCCGGTATCGAAACCGAAGGGCCGCAACGTGATAAGGCCCGCCAGTATGTGCTCGACACCATGGGCCAGTCGAAGATCGCGGTCTTTCGCGCCCTGCTCGGCGACGAGGAGCGCGCACGGGCCGCCAACCTCGCCTTCGAGGCCGCCTATGACGCACTGATCGACGAGGTCGATATCACTCCGATACCCGGTGCGGCCGAGGCGATTTCCGCACTGCGCGTGGCCGGAATCAAGGTCGCGCTCACCACGGGCTTCAGCCGCACTACTCGGGATCGGCTGCTGAATGCGTTGGGCTGGAACGACATCGCCGATCTGACGCTGGCCCCCGCGGACGCCGGACGCGGACGCCCATACCCCGATATGGTCCTGACCGCGCTGCTGCGGCTCGGCATCGATGCCGTGGATCAGGTTGCGGTACTCGGTGATACGACCAGCGATATCGCCAGCGGTCTGGCCGCCGGTGCGCGAATTGTCGCGGGGACGCTGACCGGCGCACATAACGCAGCGCAGTTGCGTGCGGCGGGAGCCACCCATGTGCTGGCCTCCGTGACCGAATTCGCGGACTTGATCCTCGACCGAACCTGATCGCCCCGAATCCCCCGTCCCTTCGATTCCACACCCGACACGAACCGAAAGTTGCAGTCATCGTGCGTACTTCGAACACGCAGGGCCGTCTGGCACGCACCATTTCCCGGACCGCGCTGGCCGTCACCGCCGTCACCGCCGTCGCGCTCACCGCGGCCTGTGGCGGCACCGGCACCGACAGCGGCGGCGGCAAAACCATCACCGTGTACTCCGCCGACGGTGTCGGCAGCTGGTACACGACCCAATTCGACGAATTCAAGAAGAAGACCGGCATCTCGGTCAACCTGGTCGAGGCCGGTTCGGGTGAGGTGGTCAACCGGGTGGACAAGGAGCAGTCCAACCCGCAGGCCGATGTGCTGGTGACGCTGCCGCCGTTCATTCAGAAGGCGAAGAGCTCGGGGTTGTTGCAGGACAGCGGAATCGACACCAGCTTCGTCGCGGCCGGCGATAAGGATGCCGACGGCAAGTACGTCACGCTGGCGGGCAACTACCTGTCCTTCATTGCCAATCCGTCGGTCGACACCAGCAACCTCACCTGGGACGACCTGCTGAAGCCGGAGTTCAAGGGCAAGCTGCAGTATTCGACGCCGGGTCAGGCCGGTGACGGCACCGCGGTGCTGATCCTGCTGCAGAATCTGCTCGGCAAACAGGGCGCACTGGACTACCTGGCCAAGTTGCAGGCCAATAATGTCGGCCCGTCCTCGTCCACCGGCAAGCTGCAGGCCAAGGTCGACAAGGGTGAGCTGGTTGTCGCCAATGGCGATGTCCAGATGAACCTCACCACCGTCAAGGATAAGGGCTCGAAGTTCAATATCTTCTTCCCGGCCGCCGCCGGCGGTAAGCGCTCCACTGTCGCCGTGCCGTACGTAATGGGCCTGGCCGAGGGCGCTCCGCACCAGAGCGAGGCGAAGCAGCTCATGGAGTTCCTGCTCTCGGCCGACGCGCAGAAGTCGCTGCCCGACACCTTCGCGGTGCCTGCCCGCAAGGAGCTGCGTGATGCCCCGGCGACCGGTTCCGGTCCCTCGGCCAGCGCCGTGCTCAAAGGGGTCGAAGTCGTGAATGTCGATTGGACCAAGGTGCTTTCGGACCTGGACACCGATGTGGTGGCTTACAACAAGGCAACCGGGCAGTAGGTCCACTGAAACCGAGGAGCCGAAATCATGTCCGTCGGTGACGCGCATCCCAGGTCGGTAATCGCAGCCGAAATGACCACCACCGCAATCGAACCCGCGATTGTGTTCGACCGGGTGGGGGTCAGCTACGGCCGCGGCCGCAAGACAACGGTCGCACTGACCGATTTCAATCTGCGCGTCGCCGCCGGTGAGACGGTCGCGCTCCTCGGACCGAGCGGCTCGGGCAAGTCGACCGCACTCGAGGCGCTGGCCGGATTCGTCCGGCCGACCTCGGGTGCGGTGCGGCTGGCTGGGCGCGACGTCACCGACCTGTCGCCCGCCAAGCGCGGGATCGGTGTGGTCGTGCAGTCGTATGCGCTGTTTCCGCATATGCGGGTGCACGACAATGTGGCGTTCGGTTTGAAGGCACATCGGGTGCCGCGCAAGGAGATCGACGGGCGCGTCGCCGAGGCGCTGGCAATGGTCGGCATGGCCGCCTATGCGAAGCGGCTACCCCGCGAACTGTCCGGTGGTCAGCAGCAGCGGGTGGCGATCGCGCGGGCGCTGGCGATCCGGCCGAGGGTGCTGCTGCTCGACGAACCGCTGGCCGCGCTGGATGCCCAGTTGCGGCAGTCGATGCTCGGTGAGTTGCAGCAGTTGCGAAAGGCATTGCCGGATACGGCGATGCTGTATGTCACCCATGATCAGGCCGAGGCGCTGGCCTTGGCGGATCGGATTGCGGTGATGCGTGATGCCCGGCTGGTCGATATCGACACCGCCGAGAATCTGTGGCGGCGGCCGCCGAGTGACTTCACGGCGGCTTTCCTCGGTGGCGCAAACCTGTTGCCCTGCATCGTGAATCGGGTATCGGGCGCCACAGCGCTGGTTACCGTCGGGACTTTTACGCTGCGGGCCGAGGCACCGGATATCCCCGGCGGTTGGGGCGTGGACGCACCCGGATTGCTTTGTGTGCGTCCGCATACTGTGCAGATCGGTGCCACCTCCGAGCGGAATGCGGTGCGCGGCACCGTTGTATCGAATGTGTGGCGTGGAGCTTCGACGCGATTGCGGCTGACGGTCGACGGATTGGGTGACGAGATCACCGCCGATATGCCCGGCCATCTCGATACCGAGGTCGGCGGGATCGTCGGCGTGCGGTTCCCCGACCCGGCGGGAGTTCTGATTCCACCGACCATCGGTGCGGCAGGGACTTCGGCCGCGCACGAGCCAGGCGTGCCGAAATGAGGGGCGGCACGATTCCGGCTCGGTGGGGCGCCGTGTTCCCCGTTATCAGGGGACATCTCCGCTGTCCCGGCGACGACCAGAGCCCAACCGCCGAGTGGGTGCCGGTCTTCGCCGGGACCACGGTGGGACTCACCTCGACGGGCATATCGGAGCCGGGCGGCAGTGAGGCTCAGGCATGAGCACTTCTGCCCTGCTCGAACCACAGCTCACCGAGAACGCTCCGCCAGTTCAGCACAATTGGCGGCCGGTGCTGTGGACCCTGCCGCCGCTACTCGTGGTGCTGCTCATCGCGGTGTATCCGATATTGCGGGTACTCGCCGAATCGACCGAGACCGAGGACGGTCGGGGGACGGCCGTCTGGTCGCAGGTGCTCAGCTCGGAATCGTTCCGTAATGCGTTGTGGCGCACCATTTCCATTGCGGTCTGCTCGACCGCCGGGTGTCTGGTGCTCGGCACGTTTCTCGCGATTGTGCTGGCATTCGTGCCGTTTCCCGGTTCGGCGCTGGTCGGCAGATTGATCGATACGGTGCTCACGCTGCCGTCATTCCTGATCACCTTGGCCTTCACGTTTCTGTACGGCACTGCCGGTGCTGTCAACGCGCTGATCGCCAGGATCGCCGGGGACAAGACGCCGGTGCTGGATTTCCTGAGCACACCGCTCGGTGTGATCCTCGCCGAGATCACCTTCTTCACGCCGTTCGTGGTCCGCCCGCTCCTGGCCGGATTCACTCAACTGCCGCGCGAACAATTGGATGTAGCGGCCAGCCTGGGCGCATCGCCGTGGCGGGTGCTGCGTCAGGTGGTCATGCCGGAGGCATGGCCCGCGCTGGCGGCGGGCGGCAGTCTCGTACTCCTGTTGACGCTCAACGAATTCGGCATCGTGCTGTTCACCGGCGCGAAGGGCGTGACAACCCTACCCGCGCTGATCTATACCCGCGGCATCGTGACCTTCGACCTGCCGGGCGCGGCAGTACTGGCCTCGGTGCAGGTGCTGCTGTCGCTGAGCCTGTATATCGGGTACCGGCTGATCTTCGCCCGGCTCGCCGGCCGCGTCGGAAGGGAGAGCTGACCATGCTGGTCTGGACGCGTCGTGGCCGGGGAATCGTGTTGGCTGTTTTCGCGCTTGTCGTGGTCGTGGTGTTCGTCGCGCCGATCGCCACGGTCGTCGCGGCGGCGCTGGCGGGCAGTTGGACCGGTCCGCTGCCCTCGAATCTCGGACTCGCCAACTTCCGTGCGGCGCTGTCCGGCCAAGAGGCCGCGAGTCTTTCGGTCAGTCTGCAGACCGCACTGCTCTCCGGCGGGGTCGCCCTGATCCTGGGTACCTGGGCCGCACTTGCCGCGCACGAGGCCCCGGGCTGGTGGCGCAAACTCACCGACGCGGTCTTCCATCTGCCGGTGGCGGTGCCGTCGGTGGCCATCGGTCTCGGCGTGCTTATCGCCTTCAATGAGCGGCCGCTGCTGCTCGGTGGCACCAAATGGATTGTCATCGTGGCACATTCGGTGCTGGTGCTGGCCTACGCCTTCAGCGCGGTCTCGGCCGCACTCGACCGGCTCGATCCCGCCTACCGGCAGGCCGCGGAATCCCTCGGTGCGGGTCCGGTTCGCGTGCTGATCCAGGTGACGGTGCCGCTACTGCTGCCCGCGCTCGGCGCTGCCGCGGGTTTGGCGATCGCGCTGTCGATGGGCGAGCTCGGCGCGACCGTCATGGTTTATCCGGCCACCTGGAAAACATTGCCGGTCACCATTTTCGGGCTCACCGATCGCGGTGCGGTATTCGACGCGGCCGCGAGTACCTGCCTGCTGTTGGCGGTGACGCTGATCGCCTTGGTCGTCCTCGGTCGGCTGCGTGGTCGCGCCGCGCTGCGCTGAGCACCATACGATGGCTCCATGTCAGCACTGCCCCTGATCTTCACCGCGGGCTGGGCGAGTGGGGTCAATGCCTATGCAGTGGTCCTGCTGCTCGGCATCTTCGGCGTGACCGGCCTGTCCGATGAGGTACCGGAGGCACTGCAGCGCACCGATGTACTGATCGCGGCCGGTGTGTTGTTCCTCATCGAGGCCGTCGCGGATAAGGTCCCCTATCTCGACAGCTTCTGGGATGCGGTGCACACCATCGTGCGCCCGGTATCGGGTGCGGTTGTCGCGGCACTGCTCGCCGGCCAAGACGGTTCGCTTCCCCAGCTGGCGGCCGGTGCGGTCGGCGGAACCACCGCCCTGGCAAGCCATCTCGTGAAGGCCGGAACACGGATGGCGATCAACACCTCGCCGGAGCCCGCGAGCAATATCGTCATGAGCCTCATCGAGGATCTGACCGTCGGCGGCATCGTCACCATCGCGATCTTCCACCCGGTCGTCGCGGCCGTCTGCGCGGGCACACTGCTGGTGATCGGCTTGATCCTGGTCTATCTGCTGGCGAGCCGAATCCGCCGCTACCGCATTCGCCGCAGACAACATCGCGAGGCCAAACGCGCGGCGGCCGTCTAGGCGGGTTTGCGCCACACCAACGAGTAGCGCCAGAAGACCAGCCGCCGCACCCGCGCACCCGGCAGAACCGCCGCGACCCGCGCCCGCACCTGCCGCGTCGTCAGCGGCGGATCGAGCACAACCGGCATGACATCATGGGTCTCCTCGATCGCATACCAACTTCCCCGCCCACGCGCCCGAAGAATCCGAAACACCATCCCGAACAACCGATGCCCGATCACCGCCACCAACTCGACGGGCAATTCCCGAAGCAGATCGGGCCGCGGCAATGCCACCGCAGCGATCACACCACCCGGCCGCACCGCCCGCGCCAACACCGGCAGCACCTCATCGAGCGGCATATGGTGCAACGTGCTGATCGACACGATCGCGTCATAGGCGCCCACGGCCAGCGGCTCCGTCAGCACATCCCCGAGGATGCAACCGACATTGTCCGGCGTCGCCTGCTTCGCGGCATCGATCATCACCGGTGACCGATCGATCGCGTCGACCTGCTCCACCCGCCGCGCAAGTTCCCCCGCGAAAGCCCCGGCCCCACAACCGACGTCCAACACCCGAGTACACGGGGTGGGCAGCTGCCGTATCAGAAACCGTTGGTAGTACGCGTTGTGACTCCACTTGAACTTGCTCATCAAGCACACCCTGCCACGCGTCTGCCGAAAGTACTTCCGCGCCCGAAATTATGTTCCGGTCGCGGCGAAATTCCGTTGCGGAGCAGAGGTTATCGATCGGGTGCGCCGCGGCGTGGCGGCTGATCGACACTGACCTCGCACGAACTCGGATGGACGGGGATGCCATCCGTCGATCACACCAATTTGGAGACAGAATGTCCGAGTCGGTCATCCAGCTGCCCACCGACGGCGAAACGGTTATCGAAACCTATGAGCGAATCGCTCGACGCGGGACGCTGGTTCCGGTCGAGCTGGCCGGCGGCGTCGCCGCCTGGAGCGCCGCGAGCTACCAGGCGGTGAGTGAAGTACTCGCCGGTGACGGCACACTCTTCAGCAAGAACGCCAAGAACTGTCCGGCCCTGCACGACGGCACCATTCCGGCCGACTGGCCGATGCGTGCGCTGACCGATATCGACCATATGCTGAACAAGGACGGCGAGGACCACCGGCGGTTACGCAAGACGATCAGCGCCGCATTCACACCGGCTCGGGTGGCCGGACTCGAGCCCCGGATTCATCAGATCGCCACCGAGATCATCGATGACTTCGCCGACGAGCCGGGCGAATTCGATCTCGTCCCGCGCTTCACCACGCCGTTTCCGGTGCGGGTGATCTGTGAACTGTTCGGTGTGGAGAAGGCCGATCGGTCCCGAATCCGGGACTGGTCCACCACGATCGTGTCGCACACCAGCACCATCGAGCAGATGCAGACGGCCATGGGCGAGATGATCGCGTTCTTCACCGAGCTCATCGAAGGCAAGCGGCGCGAGCCGGGCGATGATATGACCTCCGCCCTGATTGCAGCCAATACCGACAATCTGACCACTGACGAGCTGGTCAATATGTTGTGGCTGGTGATCGTGGCCGGACACGAGACGACGGTGCACCTGCTGGCCAATGCGATCATCGCCCTCAGCGAGAACCCCACGCAGCTGGAAAAGGCGCGCACCCAGGACCGCTGGGCGGATGTGGTCGAGGAGGCACTGCGATACCGGTCCCCGGTGTACAGCGCCAACCTTCGCTACGCCCAGCAGGATGTCACCATCGCGGGTGTGGACCTGCCGAAGGGCGCGATCGTCATCTGGAACGGCAATGTCGGACGGGACCCGGACCGATACCCGAACGCCGATGTCTTCGATATCGATCACGATCACCGCGGTCAGCTGGCCTTCGGCCGCGGGCCGCACATCTGCCTCGGCGCTCCGCTGGCCCGGCTGGAAGCGCGCATCGCGCTCTCCACACTGTTCAACCGCTTCCCGCAGTTGCGCCTGGCGGGTGACTCAGCGTCACTGCAGGTCAGCCCGCAGATCCTGACCGCAGGCCCGCTCACTCTGCCGGTGCGGTTGCATCCGGACGAGTGATCACCGGCGCCGGCTGGTCGATGGTCTCGGCCAGCCGGCGTTTGCGGAAGTCCCTCGGGGTTTCGCCGTAGCGCGTCTTGAACGCGGCGGAGAACCAGGTGACGGTGAATCCGCTGCGCGCGGCGATTTCGCCGATTGTCAGTGTCGTGCTCAGGCTTTCGAGCATGGCGCGCGCCGCACGCAGTGATTCATCCTGACGCACTTCACGATACGTGGTTCCGGCTTGCTCCAACGCGGTGCGCAACTGCCGTGGCGACCAGCTCAATGCCCGAGCCACGGCGGCCAGCCGGAGGTCGGCGACGCCGGTATTCTCACGCACATACCGGCGCACGGCCTCGGCTGTCTCGGCCAGCTGGGGTCGCTGCGGGGTGCTGTCGCCCATGGCCATCATGCACAGCAGTTCGGTGGTCCGGTCGCAAACCGCGTTGAATTGCCTACCCGTGAGCCGGGATCGCTCGGCATGGGTGTCGCGGATCATGCTCCGGGTGATGCGTCCGAGTCCAGAGTCGAGATCGAATACCGGACGGCGCGCGCCGAGGGGCGATATCGCGTGGTCGACCTCGGTGCGTGGGATCTGGAAGCCGAATGCCACCGAGCTGGGCACCCCCAGCCGCAGGGTCTGATCCAAACCCATCAGCACCGCCTGACCCGGTGCGATACAAGTGATTTCGCGATCATCGGCGACCGTGAATGTGCCCCGCTCCGGGACCACCAGCCAGTAGAAGTTATCGGCAGGTCCCCTGCGGATATTCGACGGCGTGCGGAAGGCCAGCCGATCACCGGGCTGATCCCAGCGCAGCAGGTTGTAGCTCCCCGCGTGCTGGGTGATCAGCGTGACCTGCCACCGGTTCCGGTCGCGATACCGATGATCCATCGGAACGATGCTGTTCGCCACGGCGGTCCATTCATCGACGCCGGTCACGTGCAGTTCGTCATATCTCATGCCGACACCCCGATCACCCTCAACGAATAACGATATCCGCTCCGCTGAACAAAAGGTCGGCCGGACGGATTCGAGGCGACGGTGCCGGGGCCACCAGCTGCGCGTGCGGTGCCCGGCTGTGCAGTTCGCGCAGAAACACTTCCACCGCCAGCTGTGCCAACTGTCTTCCGGGACAGATATGCCTACCGAATCCGAAGGTGAGTGGCGCTTTTCCGGTGCTATCCATGACCAGTGGATCCGCGAATGCCCTTGGATCGCGATTGGCGGCGGCGATCAGCACGAGCACCGGTCCTCTCGGAAGCGTTGTGCCGCTTCGCAAGGCGATGGGACGCACGACATTCCGCTTCCATCCCACCAGCCCCGTGTCGAGCTGTAGCACCTTGGCCGCGACGCGTGTGACACCCGCGGGTTCGCCGAGCAGCTTCCACCACTGCCGATCCGGGTCGCCGAGCAGCCGCAGCAGGCCCTGCTGGATGGTGCCGCTGATGGTATGCACACCAGCCGCCAACGAGTTCGCGACCGCGGACACGGCCACTCTGGGCGGGATACCGGCCGCACGAAGGTGCCGAGGAAACCCCGTGACGTGCTGTCTGCTGTGCGCCACCGCCATGCCGCTGACCGTGAATAACCGGCCGAGTGCGCCGACCGCGTCGGCCAACTCGCGTCCGCGCATCCGCCGACCGAGCAGCCCCGACTGAGCACCGCTCCAAACCGCCACCGCAGACCAATCTCGTTGGGGCAGACCGACAGTTTCGCCGATGACGCGGCTGGCGTAAGTGATCGACATCGCCGTCACGTCGAGCGGTTCGGTTGCCGCTGCCGGCAGCGATTGCCGGAAATGCTCGGCGAGCGACTGGGCCCGCTCGGATCGCATGTGCGCAGGCACCGTGAAGTATCCGGTCGGACCCGCCATGGCGGCCCACACCCGCTGGTGCAGGACGTCGTCGGTCAGGTCCGCTGTAGCCTTCGCGGGCAGCGGGAGCAGGTGCCGACAAAGATGGCCGACGGCACGCGGATTCGCGGCAATGCGCCCGAAACCGACCAGCGGTTGCAATGATTGCGCATTCGAGATCTCCGGGGCGCCGGCTTCCAGCAGTTCTCGCACATCGTCGTAGCGCCACACCATGCGTAGCCCGGAATCATGGTGATAGCTGGGTTCAGGCCACGCGTGCAGCCGCCGGTACCCCTCGTCACGTTCGGAGTAGCTCAACTGATTGGGAGTCAGTTGCGCGAAGGGAAATTCCGCTGACATGCTGCCTGCCTGTCGCTCGATCGATGCAGCAGATATTCTGCCCGACAGGCGAACTCGCGTATTCAAAGCACACCGCAAAACGCAGGTTCTCTGCCCCGAAACATAATCGGCACCGAACCAGCGTTCGCCGGCGGAAGGGATCGGACCTCAGCTGCCGGGCCGCGTTGGCATAGGTCCGGCCCCCGGGTTACGCATGAGCTATGCACAACGATCGACGAATCTGATCGTGGGCACGCTACTGGCGTTGGTTTCCGCGTTGAGCTACGGGCTTTCGGATTTCTTGGGTGGGGTCGCGTCACGGCGTGTCGGATTCGGGCGTGTTGCCCTGCTCGGCCAACTCGGGGGTTTCGTCGGCACCGCGCTCGTCGGCCCATTCGTCTCGCACACAGTGCCCCAGCCGGTGGATCTGTGCTGGGGAGCTCTATCGGGCGTGGGGACCGGCATCGCGATGACCTTCCTGTTCCGCGGAATCAGCCGCGGGGCAATGTCGGTGGTCGTACCGGTGAGCGCCGTTGGCGGTGTCGCGCTGCCGGTTCTGATCGGAACCGTTCTGCTCGGTGAACATCCGGCACCGTCGGCATGGGCCGGGATCGTGCTCGCGCTGCCCGCTCTCTGGCTTGTCTCAGGCGGCACCACCGGCACCGGTCCGATGGCCGGGGGCCGTCATCGGTGACGGACTGATCGCCGGCCTCGGCATCGCCGTGCAGTATCTGGCGCTGGCACAAGCGGCGCCCGCGGCCGGGATCTGGCCGGTGACGGCGGGCCGGGCCGCGACCGTTGTCCGCGCTACAGGAGCGACTGCGCCGCAGCCAAGTCATCGGGCTGGCCGCCGCATTGCTCGCCAGCACGACTATCGCGACTTCCTGATCGCGACGACTCGGTAACGGAGGCTGCTCACAACAGCTGGGGCAGCATGATGAACTCGGCGGTGAGTGCGAGGACGGACAGGACGATTCCCGTGACCGCCAGTGCCTTGGCACCGCGCTGTCCGGTGCAGCCGACGATCCCGAGGACGAGTCCGGGAATTGCGAAGGGGAGGCCGACCAACGGTCGCACGCCGGTCAGGTCGATCATCGGCAGGAACGGGAGTACGCAACCGATGATCCCGAGGATCGCCGACGCTACGGCGAACCATGGACCCTGCCGCTGACCGGTCGCGTGTGGACCGCCTTGCCATCCGGGATCGTTGGTATATACCCAGGGTTGTTGCTGCTGATAAGGATTCGGACCCGGCGGCGGGGTGGGCGCGGAGTATCCGGCGTTCGGGCCGGGGTGCCAGGCCGGGTTGGCCGGTTCCGGCGGCGGGCTATACGACATCGGTAATCCTCACTCACGAAATCCCCGAGAATGGCCTTCTATCGTTCGCGAGCCACGATAGCCGCATACCTGACGTTCGGCCCGATGCCTATGCGCTCGGTACCGCCGTCGTCACAGGAATAATGGCCGCGGTCGTCGCAAACCATGCGCACCTGCTGGCCGAACTCGATTCGGAAGGAATGGAATTCGCTACGCAAAGCGCCTGGTCGTGCTGGGCACGGCGACCGAACTCGCCGATGCGGCCAGGTCCGTGGCGGGCGCGCGCTCGCCGACCAAGCCGTTCTGACGCGCAGCGGCCCGTCAACCTGTGTCTGGCCCAAATCCGCTGGGCCGAAAGCAAACCGACCGCGCGGTTGATTCAACAGGCGGGTGCGGTCGCGGGTGGCACGCTGATCGACCATCCCGCGCAGCGATCGAAGGCGACCTTGCCGAGCACACTGCGCATCGCGCGGCCGGAGACAATGCTCGCGATACAGGTGCCCTACCGGGTAGCAGTGAGTTGGCCAGCCTGCTTGCCGCGATGACGCTGATCCAGCAGTGCGGGAATCACTCCGGCCGGTCGGCACCGTGGGTCGAACCGCTCGGCGCACTGCGCGCACACGACACGATCGGTATTCGCGCCGCGGCGGCAGCGGCCTGGATGGTCGCCGAATGAGTTCTGACACTGTCGAATTCACTGGCAGTGGCGAATTCGGTGGCGGGCGTGCCGCGCCAGTCGACCACGCGGCACGCCGGGCGGTGCGCCCCGTTGCGCCCGCCGTCACTGTGCCGGCGACGTTGGCGTCCGGGTCGGGTCATTGGTCGGACAACGCCGACCCGGGACGTCACCAATTGAGCAGTAACGCTGTCGGGGCAGTGTCACTATTGCGGACGAAGGTCGCCGTCGAGACTTTACTGTTCAGGCAAACGGCGGCGGCCACCGGCCACGTCGGTTACCAGATCAGTGTAGCCGTCGACGAGTTCCGCCAAGTGGTACCAGTGTTTATGGGTATTGTCGCTACGCGCGCCATCGACATCGATGGCCGTGTTGGCATCCACCCAGCTGCGCGCCATGCGATCCACCACCGCACCGAGGCTCTCGGTATGTAGCGAAGCACCATTGCGATGCTGCGGGATCTCCTGCGCAATCCACTCATTGATATCGTCGACGAGTTCGCTACGACGGCAATCGATTTCGGCCACGAGGTTCATGTCCTGAATCTCGGCACGGCGTGCGTGCAGTTCGGCCAGGGCGTGTGCGGAACGCAGTAATTCACGATCTTGAAAACGTCGTCCCTGAAATGCACACAATATCTGCGGAGCGGTCGGCAGCACCCCTACCGTAGGTGCGCTCATCGCCGTACCCCGAATTCACCCGACACCAACGCGCTTTGTACCAACATGATTGGCTCTCGATTCGGTTATCCCGGTCATCGGATCGGTTCTTCACAACTAGCGTAGCTGGATCATGCTCTTACAAATGCAAGAACGCAAGAGTGCGTTCTCATTGCTGCGGTAACGACGTGGTCACCGACCAGCGACCCCACAGACAGCTAGTGACAACGACTTTCACGCTCGATACTCGCGGGGAGCTGGACCGGTGGCCAAGAGTTTGCCACATCATCGCCCGGCGCGTGGGCGGTATGCGATCGCCGCCTACGGTCGGGGAGTCCCGAGGTAACCAGTCACCCAGCGGCGCCTTGTTCGGATCGGCGACGGCGCCTGCGCGTAGATGAGCGCGCGTGCCACCCGGCGCGATACGCGCGGTGCATTCGATCGGCGTACCCCGGCGGCAGCTCGGACAGACCGGCGGCCACGTCGATACCGGTGCCCGACAACGCGATCCAGATCTCTGCCGGATGCCGGCGCCGGTAGATCGGCGAATCGCCGAGTCCGGTGTATGCGAGGGGATTCCGTCCCACACGATATCCACTCGCTCATCGGTGAGGCCGCGATCCTCGAGGAACTTCGCGACGAAGTCCGCGCCGTCCATTTCGAATCGCTGTTCACCGTTGGCTATTTCGGCGAGGCCGATATCGTGCAGCCCTGTTCGTGCGCGACCAATTCCGTGCGGCACGAGCCAACGGAGTCGACGGCAATGAATCCGGTTGTGCCGCAGCCGGTCTCCCCGTCCACCGCAGCGTAGATCCGATCCCGAGGACAGTGCGGCGTGAAACGGCATGGGCCAACCCCTGATCTGATCGTGCCGTCCTGAATTCGGAGAAACCAGATGTTCGGCCGATGCGCGCGCCAATTCGGCGCCGTGATCCGCAACGAGCGCGAGTGCCATAGTTGATGCCCGCGGCCACGCCCGCCGAAGTGAGGATCGGACCGTCGCGCACTAAATGGCAGTGGCGTCCACATCGATTCCGGGATAGCGCACCGCGAGCTCACCGCATGCCGGCCAGTGCGTGGTGGCCCGCCGCCCCGTCGAGGAGCGCGGCCGCGGAGAAGACGAATGCCCGGCCAGATCGAGCAGCAGCACACCATCCGAAACCGCCACCACGAAGTCGCCGCGCTCGGCCGAACTCATGCCCCATTCTCGAGACGACGGTGCCGCGACTACAAGGACGAGCACCCCATAGATCCGGCCACCGAGCCGCGATCTACCGTGACAAGGGAATATCGCAGCGAAAACTCCGAACTTCGTTGCTGCAAAAGGCGGTAGTCTCTGACCACGCTGCGAATGCATATTTGCGTGTGTGGCGGGCACTTACTACAGACATGTACGCAAGAGTGCTAACGGGTGCGCCGGGCGAAAGGGTTGTCATGGCAGGCAAGCGCACAGTCCTCACCGCGGGTTTGCGGCGGCTCTCGGTGCTGCTGACCGAGATGCGCGAACACGCGGGGCTCAGCAAAGAGGACGTCAGCGGCAAGACGGGCATCAATATCACCACGCTGTACCGCATCGAGACGGCGCAGGCGCGCCCGCAGCGGCGCACGCTGATGGCGATGCTGGATCTCTACGGCGTCACCGAACAGCAACGTGACGATGCGCTCGAACTCCTATCGGACGCGCTCAAGCCCGGGATGTCGCGGCCATACGAGGCGACGCTGACGGAGGTGCACGCGGCCTATATCAACTTCGAATCCGAGGCGCTCTCGGCTCGGCACTACCAAACCTCCTACATCCCGGGACTATTGCAGACCTCGGACTATGCCGAGGCGGTCATCGACACCAATATGCCGAAGCTGGACGGAGCCACGGTGTCGCACAATGTGCGGGCGCGGATGGATCGGGCCATGCATCTCACCAAGGCGGATCCGCTAGAACTGTGGGTGGTGCTGGACGAAGCCGCCATCCGGCGCATGGTCGGCGGCCCCGATGTCATGAAGGCACAGCTGAAGCGGCTGCTCGACGATTCGCAGATGAAAAACGTCATCCTGCAGATACTTCCGTTCAGCGCGGGGGTGCATCCCGGCATGGCCGGATCCTTCACGCTGCTGGACTTCAAGGATCCGGCCGATCCGGAGCTGGTGTACGTCGAGGGCATCGCGGGTGATCAGCTGATCGAGGGCCATCCCCAGATCCGCCGCTTCGGCATTATTTTCGACCAGCTGCGCGCCATGGCGCTCAGCCCGCGCGACTCCATGGCGCTGATCGACAGGGCCTCCAAAGAGATGAGCTGATCAGCTGCGGCTGGCTCGTCGATAGCCGACCGCGGCCGGGATCGCGAAGACTACGAGCGCACCGATACACCAGGCGATGGTGGCCAGTAGCGGGTCGCGCACCGGCCCGCCGACGGATAGCCCCTTCATGGCATCGATGGCGTAGGACATCGGCTGATGCTTCACAATCGGCTGGGCCCACGGCGGATAGGCGACCAGCAGCACGAACCCGGTGCTGAAGAACATCATCAACGATGATCCGAGCGAAACAGCCTCCACCAGTGCGGCTTTCGCGCTGAACACGGCCACCGCGGTGACCACGGTGGCGAAGGCGATGCCGAACAGCAGCGGCACCGCGAACAGCGCGATTCCGGCGAGCAACCCTTGCTGGAATCGGAAACCGAGCGCAACGCCCACCGCGAACATCACTGCCGTGCACAGCACAATCCGGATCCCTTCGGCGACAATGCGCGCGATCAGTCCGGACGCGCGGTGCACCGGCAGCACCCAGAATCGGGCCAGCAGACCTTCGTCGCGCTCGCGTCCGAGGGTGATGGCACCTGCCACCGAACCGGACATCACGCCGACCAGCGCCGACATCGGCACGAAACCGTACAGCGCACTCACCTCGGAGAACTCCGAAATCTGTTTTCCGAGAACGGTATTCAGTACGATAAGCAGGAGCGCGGGAAAGACGAGCGACTGCACGACGGTCAGCGGATCACGCCACCAGCGCATCAGCAGCCGCTTGGTCTGGATCATCGTCTGCGGGATCAGTAGACGCCAAGTCTCGGTCCGACCATAGACCTTGGGCAATTCCGCCGTGGGAGTCAGTACCTCGGTCATGCCGACCTCCGGATCGAAACGAATACCGCGCCCGCACCGAAGAGAATGATCTGACCGAGTATCCAGGCCAGCCCGGGCCCGAGGACCGACCAGCCGACCACGCCCGCGTGGCCCGATGGATCACCGGCCAGCGCCCGCAGCCCGTATACGTACTGCGAGACCGGCTGGTTGCGTGCGAACCCCTGGATCCAGTGCGGGAATTGGCTGACCGGGGAAAGTCCGCTCGACACCATGCCGAGGATCAGCTGCGGCAGGATCAGTGCCTGGGTGGTCGCCTCCGGGCTCTTGGTCAGACTGCCGAGCAGATCGGCACCCAGGCACAGCGCCAGCCCGATCAGCATCGCGAACCCGATGAAACCGATTGTTTCCCACCAGCTTCCATAGAAGCGGAAGCCGATCACATGGCCGCACACGAGGGCCGCGGCCAGCGCGATTCCCGCCCGGCCCAGCGCGGTCGTGACTCGCGCGGCCAGCGGCACCGTCGAATGCATCGGCATCGATCCGAACCGCACATTGAGCCCGTCCTTGGCATCGGCGGCCGCCCGGAATGCGGCCGTAATGGCGCAGAAGGCGATCGCCTGCATCGCGATCATGGGCATGAGGAATTGCGCGTAGTTGCTCAGCCCGCCCCGCCGGAGCGGGTTCAGCGACATCACGAGGTTCAGCGGGACGTAGAAGCCGACGGTGAAGACCACCGGCGCGAGCAGCGCGGTGAATAGTTCACCATTGCGCCAAGACGGCCGGACCAGGCGCGAGGTCAGCGCCCACCATTGCGCCACCGTCGCCATCCGCGGCGGTGGCGCGTCCACCAGCCGCTCGCTGCTCAGGCGGCGGTTTTCCCCGTCGTCGCGTTCCTGCTGAACGGTGCTCGATACCGCGTCGCTACCGATGCTCATCTGCACGCTCCCATCCTGCGCGTCAACCGTGCTTGTCGGTGGGGAACCGGCTGTTCCCAGCATGTCGCACGCAGCCGCGGCCGGTACTGCTTTCCGCACTCTTCGAGTACGTATCGCATGATCAATCTCGCTCGCTCTCGATCCCCTGCCCACCGAAATCGGGCGCGCGCCGCCACCGTGTCGGTTGAGCGGCTCGTCGTCCAATCTCGCCGCACCGATGACGTTTCGATACCGCCCCCGGGTGTCGCAACGACGACTCCGAGGTGGCGATGAATCCCACCAAGGTGTTCTGCCGACTCGAGCAGAACAACGTCCCGAGGGTGCGCGAATTATGCAGTGTCGCTATCGGTTTCGACGGAATGTCCGATTCGCGAGGTGACTACCGTGCCCGGGGTGAGTAATGTATGCCCCGATGACCAGCATGGAAGCCCGTTTCCGTGAAGCAGCGCGGACCGTGCCCCTCCCCAGTCCTTGGAATCTGTCCGCCTACCTCGCAAGTGTCGCCGCGCACCGTGGTCGTTCCATCTCGCTGCAGGCGATCCCCGCGGCCGCGCTCGCGGATATCGGGTGTCGTGGCAGCGGACTCTGGATCGCGCGCGGTCACGACGACATCATCATCTACGACGCGTCCGCCACCGAGCGCAATGCGGATCACATCATCCTGCACGAGATCGGTCACATGCTATTAGGGCACGGCAAGGAAGGCACGGGGGCGAGCGAACCGATCACCCCGTCGCTGGCCGCACTGCTGCCGTCCATCTCACCGTCCTCCATCAAGCATGTACTCGGCCGCGAGCATTTCGGCGCCGACCGCGAACGGGAAGCGCAGGTATTCGCCGATATGACCATGGTCTATGCCACCCTGCCGCGCCGCCCCGCGCGTTCGTTCCGACTTTTCGGGCGCGGGCGCTAGCCACCGGGTAGTCGGCGGGTGCCCTCACGTAATCCGTCGACGAGATCCTGATAGCTATCCGCCAGCTCGTTGAGCTGCACCCACGCGTCATAGAAGACAGGTTCCGGCGCCTCGGACAGCGGCACGAACGCCTGCGTGGTCATTCTGGCCAGCCGATCCACGATCTCGCCGACAGTTTCGGAGTACAACTGCGCCTCGGAGCACGGCACCGGCATCGCCAGCGTCACCCACATATCGATCGACCGCACCAGTTGGCCCCGCCGCCGATCCAGCTTGGGGATCTCGCGCCCGGGCGTCCGCTCGCGAATTTCGTGCAGTTGCGCCAACTCCCCCGCCGCCTCCAGCATCGGATGATCGTCGTGCGGTAGCCCGCGGCATGCGGCCAGCAACATATCCCGGCCCGGAACCATCCGGTTATCTCCGACATCCCTCATCTGAGCCTCCCACCGACGCCGGAATGTGCCGCCATCGGCGAACCACCCGACCAGCAATGTCGTTTCCGCACCGCACGACCGCACGTCACACTTCGATTATCGACCCAGATCCGTGCCCGCGACCGGAAACGCCGATATCAATCTGTTACAGACCGGCGCGCTCGTGGCAAATGCGCAGTAACCCGAACTATGGTCCAGATGATCAGCGACCGAGTGCGGCGAGAGCAGCTCCGACTACGCGGGTACACCGTCCGCCAGATAGTCCTGACCGCCGACATAGAACGTGCGACCGGATTCGCCTGCGGCACTTGCGGCCTCGCCGACGGCGGCGGCGAACGCCTCGACGCTGGGCAGTGCACCGTGATCGCGGCGAGCCGAAACCGCCTCGGGATTACGGCGTTCCAGCAGGCGGACAATGATCGTGCCGTCGATCATGTCGCCGGACACCACATTCAGCCCGATACCACGCTCGGTCAGCTCCGGAATCATTGCGCGCAAGGCGTCTTCACCCGCTCGCTTGCTCGCCGCGATCGGCTCATAGTCCGCCGGAACGGGTTTGCGGCCGTGGAAGTGGGCCTGATGGCTGGTCACGAAGACGATCCGGCCACCGGATGGCAGGTGCGGCAATACCTCTCGTACCAGACGGACCTGCGCGTCACGGTTCAACGCCATCGCGTAGCCGGGTGCGGCATTGCGCTCGAGACCGCCGGATGCGTTGAGCACCAACACATCCAGCCGACCGAACTCCGTCACCACATCGGCGATCATCGCCCCGGTGGCGTCCGCATCCGCGATATCCGCACCGACGATCGAGGCACTGCCGCCGGCGGCGCCGATCTCATCGGCGATCGCCTGGGCGCGCTTGCGCTTCTCCCGATAGTTGATGATCAAGTGATCACCGGTCGCCGCCAGCACTTTCGCCGTCTCGGCCCCTATCCCCCGCGACGCGCCGGTGATCAGCACAATCCGTCGTTCCGTCGAGTCGCCCACCATCTGCCTCTCGTTCATCAGCCCACAGCAACGCTTCTAATTTAGAATCACTATGGTAGTTCGAAATGAGAAGTGCAAATGGAGCCAAGCCGTCGCGCGGGCGAAACGATCCGGCGCACGCGCCCATGCTGGCCACCATGGAGCTCATCGGCCAACGCTGGATCCTGCGCGTCCTCTGGGAGTTGGAACCCGGCCGCCTCGGCTTCCTCGAACTGCGCCGCCGCATGGGCAACTGCTCGTCGAGCATGCTCTCGACCCGCCTGCAACACCTCCAGACCGCGGGCGTGATCACCAAGAACGCGGACAAAACCTACGAACTCACCCCCGCGGGCCTCGACCTCACCGCGGCCCTCCAGCCACTCTGGAACTGGTCCGAACGCTGGACCCCGCCATCCCCCGATCCCGAGTAGGACATACGACAAAGGCGGTCCCCGGCGCACTACCGGGAACCGCCTTCGCCTAACGACAGGGTTACTTCAAGCGGAGCTTGCCGAACAGACCTTCCTTCTCGTCATCCGGGCCCGCGGTGAAGTACAGCGAGTCGGCATCGCCGAGGCTCTCGCCATTGCCGAACATCAGGGCCCACAGACCCTCGATCTCGACCGGCCGGCTCTTCTCATCGCGCAGGTAGTCGACGAACTTGCCGGTGGCGTCGTCGTAGGCGAGCACGTGGCCGAGGCCACCGAAGTTGCCGACGAGCAGCTTGCCGCTGAGTGGACCGAAGTTCGCGGACGCCACCGCGACACCCCACGGCGCATTGAGGCGACCGCCGTCGTCGAGGATGCGGACCAACTTGCCGCTGCCGTCGAATTCCGCGACCTTGCCTTTGGCTGGCTTGCCCTTCGCGTCCTTCTCCTGGTCCTTGTCGAGCGAATCCTCTTCGGCCTTGTCGAACTTGGACGCGTCCTGCTCATCCGGCTTGGTGTCCGCGTACGAGATGAATACGCGGTTGCCGATGGTGGTCACATTGAACGGGGCGGGATCGCCGGGCTTGGCCTTCTTGCCCTTATCCGGCGCGGCCGCGTCGATCTGGTCGCCGGTGGCGAAGGGGTTGGCGAAGCCGACGGTCGGGATCAGCTGCCAGTCCTTGTCGAAGGTGCGGACCTGCGGATTCTCGCCGAAGTCGGCGGCGAGCAGCTTGTCACCGGACGGAGCGAGCGCGATGCCGAAGAACGCCATGCCCTGGGACTCGCCGTCGAAGACCAGATTCGACGGACCGTCGTGCCGGATGATCGCGCCCTCGGGCCCCTGCTCGGTCCAGGCCGAAATCTTGCCGGAGTCGGTGGCGAAGATGAACCGCGACGAACCGGTCAGCAGCACCGGCGCACCGTCGACATCCACGGGCTGGTCCCGCACGACGAACAGATCGGAGGTGATGGGAGCGCCGTTGAACACGACGCCGGTGGTCTTGCCGATGCTCTTATCCGAGGTGTCGGCATCCGCACCCGGAACCGTGACGATCTTCAGCGGATCCTGGAACAGCTTCTGCACCTTGGGATCCGCGGACGCGCTGACATCGCCGACGAATTGGAAGGATTTACCGCCCGCGCCGACCCAGAAGTGCCCGCCCGCACCCTTCGGGCGATCGGCTAGGCCCCACGCGTTCACCATATCCGGAAAGGTGTACTGCGCTTTGTATTCGGCAGTGTTGGCAGCGAGGTTGGTCTGCGCGTAGTGATTGCCGTCGAGGGCAGGCACTTCATCGTTAGACGACTTCGAATCCGAGCATGCCGCGGCCACGACCAGGGCAGCGCCGAGCACCGAGGCGCGCAGCAGACCGTTGCTGGCCCGCGACCGCCAGGCACCGTTGCGGCGCAATTCACTAAGGCGTGCTTTCAACTTCTTCGTCCTTTCCAGCCACTCGCAACCCTCATTTGGCGATTAGGCGACGCTAACCTTAGCTTGATGGAATTTCGACCGTATCGGAACGTCCCGAATCCGACGGGTTTAAGCTGTCGCGCGTGGTCGCCCCCCAACCTTCCGTCGCCCCCCATCCGGATATCGCTCCGCTCGCTCCATTGCTCGGCACATGGCGCGGACCAGGGCACGGTGAGTACCCGACCATCGAGTCATTCGACTATGTCGAGGAAATCAAGTTCGGCCACCTCGGCCGACCGTTCCTCACCTACCGGCAGCGCACCCGCGCCGCCGACGGCAGCCGGCCGATGCACGCCGAAACCGGTTATCTGCGGTGCCCGCGCCCGGATCACGTCGAATTGATCCTGGCCCACCCGACCGGCATCACCGAGATCTGTGAGGGCAGCCTCACCGTCATCGATGGCGAACTGCGGATGGAATTCGACTCGACCAGCATCGGCCGCAGCAGTACCGCGAAGGTGGTGACCGCCCTCGGCCGTTCGATCAAGCTGGTCGGGGACACCATCGACTACACGCTGCGCATGGCCGCGGTCGGCGAACCACTGACCCACCACCTCGCGGCGACCCTGCACCGCGCCTGATCAGTCACGGGACGGATCAGGGCGCCACGGCACATACGGACGGCCCGCGGCCTGAGCGGCGGCCTCGGCCGAATGCAGTTGGTACGGCGTGATACCGCCCGTCTCCCAAGCGCCGACGGAACCCGCCGCAACGGCCTCGCGTGACTTCGTGGTCAATCCGATCTCGTTGCGCACCACCGTGATCGGCCGATCGGCCAGCGTGAACCAGTCCAGGTCGAGGAAATCGTGGCTGCCATGGGTGAGCGCCCCGCGTCGCATGGCATCGCCGAGGCGCGTCGCCATGCCCGCGGTGCTCAAATGTCCTTCGTTGGCTTCGAACAACCCGGCTCCGGCATGTAGGTAGCCGGTTTCGAAGAGCGAAATCACCATGGCGAGCAGGCTGAACGCGCGCGGGTCGTCATTGGCGCGCGCCATGAATGCGAAGACCTCGATCTCGTTTTCCAGCGTGGTGCCGTATCCGGCGAGCACATGCACCCAGTCGTGCTGGGCGAGCAGCGGCGGCGCGGAACCCGGCAGGCCGGGCGTGACGAAACCACGGTCGGCATAGAAATCGGAGACGCCGCGGCCCAGCGTACCGACGGGCAACTCGCGCAGGGTGGCCCAGTGCGCCGCCAACGCCGGATCATCGCTGACCTGCCCCCAGGACGAATCCAGACTTTCCGTGTGCAGCGCGGTCAACCGGCTCGGATCCAGCCCGCCGAGATAGCCGTTGCGGTCGAAGTCGACCGCGGCGAGTTCGATCGCGCCCTCGGCATATTTCTGCGCCACCGCGATCATCTCGTCGTCGACCTCGAGCGCGTCGGCGAACTCCCGCAGTTTGGTCGCGACCGCGGCTGGCAACGGCCGCACCACCAGCGCGGACAGCAGCATCGTCTGCACGATCCGCTCCCGGAAGATCCGGTTGCGCCGGGCCAGCCCGACCGCGAAGGTCTCGGCATCGACGGGTGGCAGCGTCTCCACCTCGACTCGATGTCCGGTCATCGACAGGAACAGCGACGGAATCAGCAACTGCTGCAGCGGGGTCAGCCCGTCCGCGCCGGACGCCGCGGCGACCACACCGCTGGCCAGCAGCTCCACTTCGGCCGCATCGGGCGGGGTCAGCAGTACATCTTCCATCCGGTCAACTCCAACAAGATCGCCGACAATGTCCACCACGGCGGTGGACGATCACATTATCGATCCGAATCCGGCACGGCGCGTAGTCATTTCGCCGACGGCGTAGTCGCGACGGGCACGGCGTGCCATCGGTGCGTATGCTGAATTCCATCGCGTGACGCTTCCGTCGGCGAAACAGCCGTGGGGCAGCGGCGGTCCGGAAGCAGATTGCGTTCGGAGGGAATCTGGTGGGCTCTGCGGGCTCGAATCGACCGGCGCTCGATCTTCGAGTGCTCGGACCGGTGCGCCTGCTGGTCGATGATCGGGCAATACCGTTGCCCGGCGCCAAACTCCGCGCGCTGCTCGCCATGCTCGTCATCAACCGCCGCAATGCCGTCGCGAAAACCACGCTGGCGAACAGCATCTGGGAAGAGGAGATGCCGAATCGCTCCGTCGACGGCCTCTACGCCTACGTCTCGAATCTGCGCACCGTGTTGCGTTCGGCCGGGGTCGACGACCGGGCCATCCTGCGCACCGTGCACGCCGGATACCTCCTCGATATCGGCGAGGATCAATGCGATGTCGGCCGCTTCGAGCGGGCCAGGACCCAGGGCTCGCTGGCCTTCACCACCGGCGATCTGGAAACCGCGGCCGAATGTTTCGCCGACGCGCTCGCGGAGTGGAGTGGTGAGGCGGTCGCCGGACTGCGCGGACTGCGCTTCGCCGACAATTTCGCCACCGACATGGACGAACGCCGGTTGAATGCCATCGCCGATCGCTTGGACGCGGATATCGCATGCGGGCGCGAAGGCGCGGTGCTTGGCGAACTGACCGCACTGACCACCGAACACGCCGTGAACGAGCGGCTCTGGCGGCTGTTCATCTCCGCGCTCTACCGCACGGGCCGCCAGGCCGACGCCCTCGCCGCCTGTCTGCGCATCCGCCGCAACCTCGCCGACCAGCAGGGCATCGACCCGGATCCACGCACCCTGGCACTGGAGGCGGCGATCCGCAGCCAGCAGGCACTGCCGACGGTCTCCTCCTCACCCGGGGCGACCAAGCGGGATCTGCCCGATGTGCTGCGGCAGGCCTGGCTGCGGGTCGGCGACGGTGAGGCGATCGCCATTCCGGCGACCGGGCTGCGGATCGGCCGGGAATGGGATAACGACATCGTGCTCGACGATGCCCGGGTCAGCCGTAAACACGCGCGCATCGTGCCGCGCGAGAATCGGATCTTCATCCGGGATCGGGATTCGGCCAACGGCGTCTACGTCAACGGTGTGCCGATCGGTGCCGATACCGCACTCGCGCACGGCGATGTCATCCGAATCGGTTCCACCACACTGCGTTACGAGATGCCCGATCGCGGCGCCCCGCCGGAGTCCACCAGTCGCACCAACTGAGTCGGGTTCAGTATCCCGCGGGCAGAGCGGCGAGCAGATCGCGCGTCACCGCGACGGCATTATCCGAACTGCCGCCCTTGACCAGCAAGGTCGCGAAGGCCAGATCCCCGCGATAGCCGACGAACCACGAATGCGAGCCGCCGTCGACCTCGGCCTCCCCGGTCTTCCCGTATACCTCGCCCTGGTCGGCAATGCGTTCGGCGGTACCGCCGGTGACCACCTTGCGCATCATCATGCGCAAACCATCGATCACTTCGGCCCCGATGGCCGGACGGTCCCCTTTGATCTCCGTGGTCCGCCCGGCGATCAGATACGGCACCGGCGCCGACCCGTGCGCGACGGTCGCGGCGAGCACCGCCATTCCGAACGGGCTCACCACCACCTTGCCCTGGCCGATGCCGTCCTCGGTGCGCTGGATCATATCGTCGGCCGGTGGCACCGAACCCGATTCGGTCGGCAGGCCCGGAACCGTATACCCCTGTCCCACACCGAGTTTCGCGGCAGTATCGTGCAGTGCGTCGCTGGGCAGGTCGCTGGCCAGTTTCGCGAATGCGGTGTTGCAGGACCGCTCGTAGGCGGTGGCCATCGGTACGTCACCGAGTTGGAAGAGGTTGTAGTTCGGAATTGTCCTCTCCCCGATGACAATTCGGCTCGGACACGGCAAAACCGTTTCGGGCGTGGCCTTTCCGAGCGACATCGCCGCAGCTGCGGTCACCGTCTTGAAGACCGAGCCCGGCGGATACTGGCCGATGGTGGCCACCGGACCGGCACGGTCGGCCGCCCTGTTCTGTGCGACAGCGAGAATCGCGCCGGTCGACGGCCGCAGCACCACCATCATGGTCTGCTCCTCGCGGCCGCTGACGGCGCGCTGCGCGGAGTTCTGCACATTGCGGTCGATGCTGAGCGAGAACGACGGGGCGGGTTGTGCGGGCACCTCGGTGAGTACGTCGGTATCGGCGCCGTTGGCGTTCATGGTGACAACGCTCCAGCCCGCCTTGCCGTCCACCTCGGCGATCACCGTCTTGCGCACCTGCGCTAGCAGATCGGGCGCGAAATCCCGGTCGGTGGGGACCATATCCCACTGCTGGGTCAGCGTTACCCCGGGCAGACCGATGAGATCTCCACTCACCTGGTCGAATTCGTACTCGCTCAACAGCGCGACGGTGTACTCGCCCTTGGCGGCGGACGCCGCGCTCAGGATCGCCTCGGGGGTGAGCCGGTCGTCGAAGCGGTGCAACGCCGCCGCCAGCGAGGTCGCCGTATGACCCGGATCCGGTGCGGAGGCCACGGTGAACGCGATCCGAGATACCTTGCCCGGCACCAGCACATCGCTGCCGGACTGCTCGTTCACCCTGGCACGCGGGGCCGGGTTGGCGCGCAGTGCCATGGTCTGGGTGGCGCCGAGTTTGGGGTGGATATCGGAGGAGGTCCAGCGCACCATCCAGCGGCCGTCGCTGCGGCCCATCTGCAATTGGCCGGTGTATTTCCAGATCCGGTCCTTGGGCAGGCGCCACTCGTAGGTGTATTCGACGGTCGCGGTATCGCCGGTGACCCTGGCGGCGCCGGTATGCGCGGTCAACTTCTCGGCCTGCAACTCATCCCATGCGGAACGCAGTGCGGCGGTTGCCTTCTCGGGCTGACCGGTGAGTTCGGCCGCGGCCTCGATGTCGTGGCCGGCGAAGGCGGCAAGGAAGGCATCGGCCGCGGGCACCGGTCCCTGCGGGTCGGCCGAACAGCCGGATCCCGCCGCCGCGAGGGCCGCGACGGCCAGCGTAATGAGCATGCGAGTCGACATCGGGACCGATCGTATAGTCAACCGCGAGCAAACGGCTGTGGCACACCGATGTTCGGTGCCACGTTCAGTCGAGCAGCACGGTCGCGAAGGTGGCGATCTGCCGGAATCCGACCCGGCTGTAGGCGCGGCGGGCGATGCTGTTGTAGTCGTTCACGTACAGGCTCGCGGTGCGGCCCGAGGCCACCACCGCATTCGCCACGGCGGCCGTACCGCGGGTGCCGAGACCGGCGCCGCGACGTTGCGGATGTACCCACACGCCCTGGATCTGCCCGGTACGCCGGGACAGCGATCCGACCTCGGCCTTGAACACCACTTCGCCGTCCTCGAAACGCGCCCAGGCGCGGCCGGATTCGATCAGGCTCTGGATCCGGCGCCGATAGCCACGGCCGCCGTCACCCGCGCGTGGATCGACCCCGACCTCCTCGATGAACATGGCGATCGCCGCGGCGAGATAGCGCTCCAGCTCATCCGGCCGAACCCGGCGGACCTGCGCATCGGCGGCGGCCAGCGCGGGCTGGCCGAGGGCTAGCAGCGGCTGCGCACCGCGTAGCTCGCGTTCCGGTCCCCAATGCGCGGACAGCATCTCCCACAGCGGCAACGTCAATTCCTGACGCCCGACCACCGACGAACACACCCGCGGCCAGCGGACCGCCCGCGTGGCAAAGGCGCGCAACGCATCCTCGTCACCGCGCAAAGGCACCAGATTCGCGCCGGAGAAGCAGAGGGATTCCGACGGTCCACCCCGACTCCACAGTTCACCGTGTCCGACACCGGTATCCAAGCCGAATTCCTGTAGCCGCGCCGCCACCATGCACGAGGCGATCGGATCGCTGTCCAGCACCCGCAGCACCTGTGCCAGATCCCGATTCGCGAGCTGACGCGCGGGGGCATCCTTGGCCCGTCGCGCTGGCTCCAGCAGACTCCGCACATCGACAGCCTGCCACGAATCGGTCGACTGTGGTACGGCTACTCGGGAACTCCCGCCCGTAACGACCGCTTGCGGGTCGCTCGAAAGGTCAGCCGACGGTGACGACGGGTTCGCCCGCGCCTTCCGTCTCGCCCATCTCTTCGGCGATGCGCATGGCCTCTTCGATCAAGGTCTCCACGATCTGCGCCTCCGGCACGGTCTTGATGACCTGCCCCTTGACGAAGATCTGGCCCTTGCCGTTGCCCGAGGCGACACCGAGATCGGCCTCGCGCGCCTCACCCGGACCGTTCACCACGCAGCCCATCACGGCCACCCGCAGCGGCACCTCCATGCCCTCCAGACCGGCGCTCACCGCATTGGCCAAGGTGTACACATCGACCTGGGCGCGACCGCAGGACGGGCAGGAGACGATCTCGAGCTTGCGCGGGCGCAGGTTCAGCGACTGCAGGATCTGCCCGCCGACCTTGACCTCCTCGGCAGGCGGCGCGGACAGCGATACCCGGATCGTGTCGCCGATGCCCTCCGACAGCAGCGAGCCGAATGCGACGGCGGACTTGATCGTGCCCTGGAACGCCGGGCCGGCCTCGGTCACACCGAGGTGCAGCGGGTAGTCGGACTGCGCGGCCAACTGGCGGTAGGCCTCGACCATGATCACCGGATCATTGTGCTTGACCGAGATCTTGATATTGCCGAAGCCGTGTTCCTCGAACAGGCTCGCCTCCCACAGCGCCGATTCGACCAGCGCCTCCGGGGTCGCCTTGCCGTACTTCTCCAACATCCGCTTATCCAGCGAACCGGCGTTCACGCCGATGCGAATCGGGATGCCCGCGGCGCCCGCGGCCTTGGCCACCTCGCCGACCCGGCCGTCGAATTCCTTGATATTGCCCGGGTTTACGCGCACCGCGGCACAACCCGCATCGATGGCGGCGAAGATATAGCGCGGCTGGAAATGAATATCCGCGATCACCGGGATCTGGCTCTTGCGCGCGATGGTCGCCAGTGCGTCGGCGTCCTCCTGACGCGGGCAGGCGACGCGCACGATATCGCAGCCCGAGGCCGTCAGTTCGGCGATCTGCTGCAGGGTGGCGTTGACGTCGTGGGTTTTGGTGGTGGTCATCGACTGCACGGAAATCGGGTAATCGCTGCCGACGCCCACATTGCCCACCATCAATTGGCGGGTCTTGCGGCGAGGCGCGAGAACGGCCGCGGGTGCGGTCGGCATCCCCAATCCGATTGTGCTGGTCACTTTCGGCTGCCTACTTTCGTGCGTACTGTTTCGGGCCGTTCGCCTACCGAGGATAGCCGCGTGTTGCGGCTGCTCACCCTGTGACAGCCATGACATGAGTCATGACACACAGATGTCCCGAAATGCCAGCAATCCGGCGTACGCGGTGGTTATCGCGGAACAACCGCGACAGGTTAGCGCGTCAGCGGAACAACTGGATCGGATTCACGATGTCGGCGACCAGCGTGAGCACCATATACGCACCGCCGATCACCACTGCGATGTAGGTCACCGGAAGCAGTTTCAAATAGTCGACCGGAGCGCCCGGCGCCAGTCCCTTCCAGCCACGGACGGTATTGCGGACCTTCTCGTAGAGCACCACCGCGATATGGCCGCCGTCCAGCGGCAGCAGCGGCAGCAGGTTGAACGCGCCGAGGAAGAAATTCAGGCTGGCCAGGACCAGGATGAACACGCCCCACAGGCCCCGCTCGGCGGTCTCGCCGCCGATCTTGCTCGCGCCGTAGACACTGACCGGGGTTTCCGGATCGCGCTCGCCACCGGTCACCGCGGTCCACAGCGCGGAAACCTTCTGCGGCATCTGGGCCAGCGATTCCACCGTGCGCACGAACATCTGCCCGGTGTACGCACCCGCGGCCGGGATCGCGGCCAGCGCGTTGTACTTCAGGGGTTCGTAGTACTCCGAACCGACGCCGACCGCGCTGACCTCGCGGCCCGGCCCGCCGTCGTCGGGATAGCGGGTGACGCGTTCCGGGGTGACCTCGATGGTCCTGGTCTGACCGTCGCGCTCGATGGTGTAGGTGAACGAACCGGTCTGCTTCTGGGTTTCGGCGGTGAACTGCTGCCAGGTCGTCACCTTCACCCCGTTGACGGCCTTGACCACGTCACCGCGCTGCATACCGGCCTGCTGCGCCGGTCCGGTGCCCTGGCAGTCGGCCAGCGATTTATCCGGATTCTGCTGGGCGACGCATTTCATCGCGCCGATGGTGGTCGCGGGCGGCTGGTCGAAGCGCGGCAGTCCCCAACCGATGGCAAGTACGACCAGCAGGAGGAAGCCGAGTACGAAGTTCATCGCGATCCCGCCGAACATCACGACCAGGCGCTTCCAGGTGGCCTGGCGGTACATGGCCCGGTCGAGATCCTCGGGTGCGAGTTCGTCCAGTGCGGTCATGCCCGCGATATCGCAGAAGCCACCGAGCGGGAGCGCCTTGAGACCGTATTCGGTTTCACCGCGCCGGAACGAGAAAATCTTGGGACCGAAACCGATGAAATAGCGCCGCACCTTCATACCGGTGGACTGGGCGGCCCACATATGCCCGCATTCGTGCAGCGCGATCGAAATCGTGATGCCGAGGGCGAACAGTACGAACCCCAACGCGAACACCATTTGCTGTACAGCCCTCCTGCGTTGCGCAGCTCGCCTCAAATGAAGTGCGGCCGCCCGCAGCGGCCGCGATTACCCGCACAGGCACGTCCATCCGCGCCGCGGGCACCCCGACCACAGTAACCGGACGCCGACCAACCCTCTCCGGTAAGTCTGCCAGGCCGCCGTCCTGCGGCGCGCCCGATACGGTTCTATCAGCGATTGACGAGGGTGCGCGCGTAGTCGCGGGCCCAGGTATCGGCGGCGAGTACGTCCTGCAATGTCTCCGGTTCGGCGCGCCACCGATCGGCCGCCTCGACCGCGCGGGCGACGGTGCGCACGATATCCGGGAAACGGATGATCCCGTCCAGAAAGGCTTGCACCGCAATCTCATTCGCCGCGTTGTAGACCGCGGTGACGCTGCCGCCCGAGGTACCCGCCTGCCTGGCGAGCTCGACCGCGGGGAATACCGCATTGTCGACGGGCTCGAATTCCCAGGTCGACGCGGTGCTGAAGTCGCAGGCGGCGGCCGCGCCCGGTACCCGATCGGGCCAGCCGAGTGCCAAAGCGATCGGCAGCTTCATATCGGGCGGGCTGGCCTGGGCCAGCGTGGAGCCGTCTTTGAAGGTAACCATCGAGTGCACGATCGACTGCGGATGCACCGTGACATCGATGCGGTCGTATGGCACCCCGAACAGCAGATGTGTTTCGATCAGTTCGAGGCCCTTGTTCACCAGCGAGGCCGAATTCAGCGTATTCATCAGGCCCATCGACCAGGTCGGATGCGCCTTCGCCTCGGACGGATTCACCGATTCCAGCATTTCGGTGGTCCAGCCGCGGAACGGACCTCCCGACGCGGTCAGCACCAGCCGATCCACCTCCTCGGCCCGGCCGCCGCGCAGGCATTGGGCGAGCGCGGAATGTTCGGAGTCGACCGGCACGATCTGCCCGGGTGCGGCGGCGCGGGTCACCAGCGAGCCACCCGCGACGAGGGATTCCTTATTCGCCAGCGCCAGCCGGGTGCCCGATTGCAGGGTGGCCAGGGTCGGCTCCAGGCCGAGCGAACCGACGAGTGCGTTGAGTACCACATCGGCCTCGGTGCGGCGCACCAATTCGGTGACCGCGCCGGGGCCGCTCAGAGCCAGGTCGAGTCGGGTGCCCGCGGCCGGATCGGCGACCGCGACATTGCGGGTCCCGGTGGCGGCCATCTGGGCCGCGAGCAGCTCGGTATTGCCGCCGCGCGCGGCCAGGCCGACCACCTCGAACTTGTCGGGATTGGCGGCAATCACCTCGAGCGCCTGGGTACCGATGGAACCGGTGCTGCCGAGCAGAAGGACTCTCACGATGTCGGACACGGCCCCATTGTGGCAGCGGGGCTAGCGACGCGCGCGGAGGCGGTAGCCTGCGTAACCACGTAGGGCGCCGTTCGCCGATCGAACACAGCCCTGCTGGCTACGACGAGCGGTCGTATGCCACGATATCGGCAGCAACGCTTACACCGAGCTAAGGAGCGATCGTGGCCGCCACGGAACTCGAACCCACCAGTGACCGCGCAATCGTCACCCACGTGGATACCGCCGAGGTTCCGTCCGCCGAATGGGGCTGGAGCGGGGAATCGCACCGCACCTTCCGTGTCGCGGGCTGGATCGTCTGCGTGATCCTGGTGGCCATGACGATCGGCAACCACAAGGGCCACATCGAGGACCTGTTCCTGGTCGGTTTCGCCGCCGTGATCGCGGGCATCATGATCCGCGACTCGATCCTGCGCCGCAAGCCTCGGTAGTCCACACCGAAAGGTATCGACTCGCTCGGGGATTCGCCCGCCTAACGCCCTCGTCGCTTGGCGGGCTTTTTCTTGGCTCCGGCGTTCTTGACGACATTCCTCGTCGAACGCTTGGCGGCGGTCTTCTTCGGCTCGGTCTTCTTGCGCTGAGCCTGGGCCCGCGAGCTGCGTTCCGAGCGGCCGCGCACGATGCCGACGAACTCTTCGATCAGTTCGGTGCTGTGTGCGGCCGGCCAGGCCAGGGCGATTTCCGTAGCCGGGACGCCCATCATCGTCCGGTAGACGAGATCGCGGCGAGCGTACAGCCGGGCAATGGAATGCGGGACGATGGCGACGCCGACACCGGCCGCGACCAATTCCATGGTGCCCGCGATCGCATCGATATCGCTCGAGTCCTGGATCCGTTCACCCTCCAGATCGCCCATGCCCACCTGTTCGAACAGCGACAAGGTGTGGTCTTTGGGTACCACGACGACGGGAAGCTCGCGGTAGAGCGGAATCGCGCTCAGACCTTCGCGATCGATGGGCAGACGGACGAAACAGGCGTCGACGCGCCCGTCACGCAGCGCGGCGAGTTGTTCGGCCATCGGGATCGGGAGCATCTCCAGCGGGGTGTCCGGAAACCGCTCATCCCAGATCCGCGTCCATTTGGAGACCGTCACGCCAGGTACGAAGCCGACCCGCAATGCGACATCCTCGGCCACGGGCTCGGGCTCTTCTTCGGCGCGCGCGACGATATCCCTGGCATCGCGCAGCAACTGCTGTCCGGCGTCGGTCAGCTGCGTCGGCTGCGCTCCGGGCACAAAGAGTTTCATTCCGAGTTCTTGCTCCAAGTCGATCACCGTGTGACTCAACTTCTGCCGCGAAATGTGCAGCGATTTCGCAGCACGGGCGAAATGCAGTTCCTCGGCAACCGCGACAAACCAGCGCAGGCGCGTCACGTCGATGGACTCGGGGTTCATTCGTACGAGGGTATTGCCATCGGGGCTGTCGACTCACGAGGCGGGTGGTCTGAGGGCACGCCCGGGCCGGATACGCGGTGGCCTCGCATTCGCTCGTCCAAGCGCAACAGACTGCGGACGGACTACGTCCGGCTGCGCCCATTAGGCTGTACCGGTGAGCCCGGATAAGAAACCGCAGACCATGAAGCCGCTGACCGCGG
This sequence comes from Nocardia sp. NPDC102475, assembly GCF_055584605.1. Classification (NCBI taxonomy): domain Bacteria; kingdom Bacillati; phylum Actinomycetota; class Actinomycetes; order Mycobacteriales; family Nocardiaceae; genus Nocardia; species Nocardia sp. NPDC102475. The sequence continues at coordinate 94,468 of NZ_JBVJLS010000018.1, forward strand.
CGAACAAGCTCGGCATCTACCTTCCGGCGACGCCCGAGGAATTCCGCAACTCCCCGATCTCCCGCGCCGAACTCGAAGACTTGCGCACCAACCCCCCGGCCTGGCTGACCGAACTACGCAAGACCGGCCCCTTCCCCCGCGATATCGTCGCCCGCAAACTCGGAGTTTCCAATGCCGGCCTGGCCCGCGCCGAAGTCTCGGACGCGATGAACGCCGAGGAAATCGCCGCCCTGCTCGCCGACCCGCCCGAATGGCTGACCCGCGAACGCGAGAACTACGCCGCGGTGCTGAAGGAGAACGAGCGCATCAAAACCCAACAGGCCGAACGCCGCGCCGCTTCCAACCGCCCCGCCAAGAACCGCACGTAGAACAGCCGCACCCACCTTGGGTGCGGCTGTATTCGGGTGGTGGAAGCGGTTATGTCGCACCGGATTTCGTGGTGACCAGTTGGCAGGATCCGTCGGCGCACGAGCGCTGCAGTCGGCCGCGAGAGAGCGTCTGGAGCAAGCCGATCGCCCAGCAGGTCGGGCAGCCACGCAGTGCGACGAGACCGACCGGCAGGAGCAGCAGACCGACGGGGCCGACCGCCGGGATCAGTGCGAACGAACCGATCACAGCACCGAATCCGATTGCGCCACGGGCCAAATGGCGCGATAGCGACGCACTGGCGAACTCATCGGCCATTACCGACCTCCAATCTCTCCTGCACCGCCATACGCGCCCGATGCAGCCGTGATTTCATGGCCGCGGTGCTCAGCCCGAGCAGATCCGCGACCATTCGACCGCTGTACCCCTGCACATCTCGCATGATCAGCACCCGCCGCTGATCGCCGGGCAGTGCCGCGATCGCCGCGGCCACCCGCTCGGCCTCCCAGCGATTGATCGCCTCCTCTTCCGCCGATGCGATGGCCGAGTCGGGAATCAGTTCGGCCCGACGCACGCGTAACCGCAGTTGCCGCAGGCATTCATTGCGCACAATGCGAAACATCCACGAGGCCAACGCACCCGATGCTCGCAATGTCCCGATCTTGCGGTACAGAATGATCAGCGCCTCCTGCGCCGCATCCTCGGCATCCTCCGGTGTCGCGCACAGCGAGTACGCGAAGCGCCGCACATGCGGATGCGATCCGGACACAAGGGAGGTGATCGACTCGATATCGCCCGCCCGCGCCGCGGCGACGAGATGTTCGTCGGGCCAGCACACCTCGGTCATTCCGACCGGCTCCGCCGCCGCAGCACAGTGATGCTGCACGCGCAAATCAGCAGCGCCCCAACAACAATCGCGGCTATGATCACGACAAACCTCCCGATTTCGTGCCGACCGTGTTGCCGACACAAGTATGAGAGGTGTAAACCCGCACAAAGGATTCACCGCAATCGAGCATTGCAGCCCGATCCATGCGGACAAACGACCAGACGTTGTTACGATGTGCCGAGGGGCATCAAGGGAGGTGCGGTGGCTGAGGCCGATCGGGCGCCGGTACGCGTCGATCCATCCAAGCCGAACGCTGCTCGGGTGTACAACTATCTACTCGGCGGTAAAGACAACTACGAGGTAGACCAGCGGGTCGCCGAGCGAATGCTCGCGGTCGCGCCGGACACCAAGACGACGGCCTGGTTCAGTCGTAAATTCCTGCTCAACGCTGTGGAAGAGGCGGCCCAGGCGGGGATTCGGCAATTCATCGATATCGGTGCCGGAATCCCCATCTCGCCCAACGTGCACGAGATAGCGCAGAAGGTCGACCCGGCGGCACGCGTCGTGATGATCGACTACGACCCGGTCGTGTACGTGCACACCAACGCGCTGCTGTCCGGCACATCCGGTGTCACATCGATACTCGGTGATATCCGCCGCACGGACGAGATCATCGAGAATGCGCGGACCGAAGGACAGATCGACTTCGACCAGCCGGTAGCGATTCTGATCGTCGGCGTGCTGCACTTCTTGATGGACGACGAACACCCGGCCGAGATCATCGCGCGACTGCGCGATGTGATGGCACCGGGAAGCATCCTGGCCTTCACCCATGGATCGGTCGACACGCACACGGAGTTCGTCGCGCAGTCGACCGGCGATACCAACGGCAGCTCGGCGCAGGTCCAATTCCGGACCCCGGATATGGTGGCCGCCTACCTGGACGGCTTCGAGATAGTCGAACCCGGTCTGGTGCCGGTACAGGATTGGCTCGACGACGACCTGCCGCGCACCAAGTTGGTGCTGTTGGGCGGAGTCGGTCGCAAACCCTAGCTCGCGGCGAGCGTATCGGCGCGTGCCGCGAGCGCGTCGGCGATCGGACGTGGACGGCGACCGAGTCCACATGCAGTCGCGACGCCGTCCACCGGTCTACTCAGCGCGTTCTCGATCAACCGCAAGGTCTCGACCTGCTCTGGCACCGTGGGAGTGTCGTGGACGAATCCCGCGTAGAAATTGGTGCCCGCGCCGAGTGACAGGTCCGCGAGGGGTGCGTAGAACGCGGGATCCACCGACGGCGGGATATCTCCGGCCGCGAGCGGACCGTGCACGTAGGTCAGCGGCCGATCCGAAGGCCACTGCCGGGCAACGGAATTGGCCAGCTCCACGAAGGGTCGCAGATCACGCATGCTGGCCCGGGACTTGTTGTGCATGCTTCCGACGCACAGGTGCACGCCGAATCTGGTTCCCGCAGGCGTGGATTCGGCCAGCGCCGCAATCCCCTCGCCGAGGCGCAATGCCGCCTCCAGCCGTCGGTGCAGTGGTTGTGCCTTCGCCATGAGCACCATTTCCGCGGTCGCCTCCAATTGCACGACGACGTCCTCGGTACCGACCAGTTCGTGGATGGCCGCGATATCGCGCACAGTCGCGTCACGGAATGCCTTGCGGTGCGACCGGACTCCTGTAATGCCCATGGCGATGAAGGCCAGGGTGAAATCGGTCGGCATCCCGATCTGGAGAGTGAGTTCGGGCAGCTCGCGCGCCGTGCGCAAATCCTGGAATATCGGCAGCGCCTCCTGGGCCTCGGCGAGATAACCGAGCTCCATCATGTCGCCCGTAAGCTCGCGACCGCTCGGAACGCGATGGATGGTCCGCTCCCGACTCGACCGCCATGTACCCGACTTCTTCACTTCCAATGCGCCCTGCGCCACCAGATCCTCGATGATCGGCTGGATGTAGAACTCGTAGCGCCGCGTTTCCCCGGTCGGGAGCGTGCGTAGGCGCGGTCCCGCGGCATCGAGCATCGCGCGCATCGCGTCGTCCGTACTCGCACCCGGAAAGCTGCCGACAAAGTGCACACCACGCGAACCCATGCCGTGCATCGTAGATCGCATCCTCGTCACGCAACCCCATAGCTACGGATCTTCGTGTGCGGTATGGTGATTCGCCAGAAGATGGCGCGGCGCACGATACTCCCATTCGGAGGGAACGCGGTGACGAAGAAGCTCTACGCCCGAATGCTGGTGGCCGCTACCGCGGCGGCGACAATGCTCGGTGTGGTGCCGGGTGGGGCCAGTGCCGATCCGGCCGCCTCGCCAGACCGTTGTCAGGAGATCTCTTTTCCCGTGCCGCAGGGGACGTTGGGCGCGACCCTGTGCCTGCCGGACCGGCCGACCGACGCCGTCATGGTGTTGATGGCAGGGTCCAACTACAACCACACCTACTGGGATTTCCCTTACGCCCCAGAGACTTACAACTTCCGGCGCGCGATGAACGCAGCGGGTTACGCGACGCTGGTGGCCGATCGGCTCGGTAACGGCGCAAGCACCCGTCCGCCGAGCATGTCACTGACCGCGTCCGCCACCGCGGAAGCCCTGCACAACATCGTGCAAGCCCTGCGCCGCGGACTCGCGGGCGCACAGCCGTTCGGCAAGGTCGTCACCGGTGGTCATTCGCTGAGCTCCGGCACCTCGGTCATGGAGGCCACCACCTACCATGACGTCGACGGCGTGCTGCTCACCGGATATTCGCACACCCTGAGCGTGCCGGACGTCCTCGGTGTGATCGGCACCTACTATCAGGCGGTGCAGGATCCCGTATTCGCCAGCCGCGGATACGATTCGGGCTATCTCGTGACCCGGCCGGGCACCCGGGCCAGTGATTTCTTCGGGCCGGACAATTATGATCCACAGGTGCTCGCGATCGATGAGGCGACGAAGGAAACCTTCTCGCTCACCGAATATCCCGACGGCCTCACCTCTACCCTGCCAGGGATGTCCAGCTTGATCACCGCTCCGGTCATGGTCGTCAATGGCAGTTTGGACCGGTTGTCGTGTGGACCCGCCTATGCGATCTGCGCCGACGGCACGACCCTGCAGGCCGCGGAGGCCGCGTTTTTCAGTCCGGCCGCGCGGTTGCGTACCTTCGTGCTGCCCGGCAGCGGACATTCGGTGAATCTCGCACGGAACACAGCGCAATATCATGCCGCCGTCATCGACTGGATGAAGTCGGTCGTCGGATAGCTCGATCTACTTGCGGCAGTTCAGTTTCCGTGATCACAACAACGGACTGATCTGCGGAGGACAAGGGCGCACCACTGCGGCCGCGCGGTCGTGTGCCTCGGGATCGCACAAATAACGCACCGGCTGACCTTCGGCCAGTGCGCGATACCCCGGCACATCGATGCGGCTGTATTCGACGAACACCGGCCATTGCCGTACACCGTCTGGATCGATGAAGCCGAACCCGCGCTGTTCGTCGAACCAGGCCACCATACCGGTCAGCCACACCGAAGTCGGATCGATAACGCTGCCCAATCGCAGCCTCCGCGACGCCGAATTCGGCCTACCCGCGAATACCACTGGTAAACACCATTTTTCAGGCCGCGAAACAGCCGGACCAGGGGTGATATCCACTCGATTAACCGACCGGATCCCGGGTAGATCGCACATGTGGTCCGAACCGGGGCCGCAGATAGTTCCAACTACCGAGAAGGAGTGCCGTCATGGCAGATCCGAAGAACCCCGGGCAGTTCGGCAATCGCAAGGACACCCAGGAGCAGGCCAGCAAGGGCGGCAAGGCCAGTACCGGCAGCTTCGGCCAGCGCAATGCGGCCGACCCGCACGAGGCTGGTCGTAAGGGCGCACAGGCGCAGCCGACGGCGGCCAAGCAGAAGGGTGGCCAGCGCAGCCACAGCGGCAGCTAGCTCCACCTGTCGAACGGGCCTCGGTCATATCGATGCGGGGCCCGTTCGCACGCGTCGAATATCGCGAGCGAACCTGGGTAAGCGCCCGACATGGTCAACTTCGGATATTTCCTCGCCAGCGAACAGTTCGGGCCGAAAGAACTCGTCGAGCAGGCCAAACGCGCCGAGCAGGCCGGGTTCGAGCGGCTGTGGATCTCCGACCATTTCCATCCGTGGAATGACGCCGAGGGCCAGAGCCCCTTCGTCTGGGGCACCATCGGGGCGCTCTCGGAGGCCACCGATCTGCCGATCACCACGGCGGTCACCTGCCCTACCGTCCGCATCCACCCGCTGATCATCGCGCAGGCCGCGGCGACCGCCGCCGTCCAACTCGGCGGCAATTTCATACTCGGCGTCGGCAGCGGTGAGGCGCTCAACGAGCACATTCTCGGCGATCCGTGGCCGTCGCCCGCGGTCCGGCTCGAAATGCTGGAGGAGGCGGTCCAGCTGATTCGCCGGCTGCACCGCGGCGGCAATGTCAACCACCGCGGCGAGTACTACACCGTGCAGGACGCCAGAATCTACACACTGCCCGATGCTCCGGTACCGATCTACATTTCCGGATTCGGCCCGCGGGCAACGCAATTGGCGGCGCGCGTCGGCGACGGTTTCTGCACCGTACTGCCCGATGCCGATACGATCGACACCTTCCGCACCACGGGCGGCGGCGCGAAACCGGTACAGGCGGGTGCCAAGGTCAGCTGGTCCCGCGACGAGGAGTCGGGTCTGGATGCCGCACATCGCCTCTGGGCCAATGAGCTGCTGCCCGGCCAACTTTCCCAAACTCTGCCGCGGCCACGCGATTTCGAGGACGCGATGAGCCTGATCGATCGCGAATCCACCCGTGAGCACTTCGCCACCGGGCCCGATCCGGAACGTCATATCCGCCGACTCCGGCAGTATCTCGATGCCGGTGTCGACGAACTGTACGTCCAGCAGATCGGACCCGATCTGGATGGCTTCTTCGCCGCGTGGGAGAAGGAGATCCAGCCCGCCCTGAGCTGAACCGGGACGGCTAGGCGGGTACGGCGACGGTCGACCGGCGCCAGACCCGGTGCTGGGCAAGCGCATTCGCGAACATCTCGAGGAACTCCTCGGCCACGCCCGCGCCGATGGCGGTCGTGGTGAAGACACCTGTTTGCGCGTCATGATCGGTATCGGATACGACACCGGCGACCCGCAGCAGCGTGACACCGTCGCCGAAGCCGCCGATCGGTTTGGCGTGTTTGAACGCCTCCAGGACGAAGTGCACTGCCGCACCATTGCCCACCAGGGTGTCGGCGGACTGCGCGCCACCCGCTACCAGCACCGCATCGTAGAGAACCGAGGCGACGGTGGCCAGCGACCGGTCCACCGGGAGGGTTTCGCCGTCACTGCCGTCGCCGCCCAACGTACCGGCATGCGGCGCAAGCACTTCGGGGACCGCACCACGGTCGGTCAACCACGATTTGATGCGGCGCACACCGAGTGTGTCCACACCATCGGCGGCCAGGATCGCGATCTTCCGGGTCGCGATGGTGTCGCTGACCGTATTCAGTTGCGATAGCGCGGGAGATACCACCGCCTCGCGATCACCCGAGTCCGGTTGCGGCACCGGCATACCCAGTTCACTCGCGACCCGCTCGGCCAGTTCGGGCTCGATTCGCACCAGATGTTCGAGCACCCTGGTCCGGATGATCGGCCGCTCCACCTTGCCCAGTTCGAAGGCGAAGGCGGCGACGATGTGGTCGGCCTCCGGCGGCGACATACTCCGCCAGAACATCCGCGGCTGCCGGTAGTACTCCCGAAAACTGCTGGCGCGCTCGCGAATAGCAGAACCGGATAGCGGCTCGGCGTAGTGCTGGAACATCTCGGTATCCGCCAATGCCGGACAACCGCCACCGATGGTGTTCTTGGTATACGCGGCCTCGCCCTGCGGAATAGCGTGCTGACCGTAGCCGTCCTGCTGGTGATTGCGCACATCGGCGACCGGCCGGTTGATCGGCAGCTGAGCGAAATTCGGCCCGCCCAAACGGATCAGCTGGGTGTCCAGGTAGGAGAAGTTGCGCAACTGCAGCAGCGGATCATCGCTGAAATCGATACCGGGCACCAGATTGGCGGTGTGGAAGGCCACCTGTTCGGTCTCGGCGAAGAAGTTGTCCGGGTTGCGGTCCAGCACCATGCGGCCGACCGGCTGCACCGGAACCTGTTCTTCCGGAATGATTTTCGTCGGATCGAGCAGGTCGAAGTCGAAGCCGAATTCGCTTTCGTCCGAGACCAGCTGCACACCGAGTTCCCACTCCGGATACTGGCCAGCCGCGATGCAGTCCCACAAATCGCGTCGATTGAAGTCGGGATCACGCCCGGCGATCTGCTGACATTCGTCCCACAGCAGCGAGTGCACGCCGAGTTTCGGCGTCCAGTGGAACTTCACGAAAGTGCCTCGGCCCTCGCTGTTGACGAGCCGGAAGGTATGTACGCCGAAGCCTTGCATCATGCGATAGCTGCGCGGCAGTGCTCGGTCCGACATCAGCCACATGATCGCGTGCAGTGTCTCCGGCTGCTGACCCACGAAATCCCAGAGGGTGTCGTGTGCGGAGGCGGCCTGCGGAATCTCATTGTGCGGCTCGGGTTTCACCGCGTGCACGAAGTCCGGGAATTTGATTCCGTCCTGGATGAAGAACACCGGGAAGTTGTTGCCGACCAGATCGTAATTGCCCTGGGCGGTATAGAACTTCGTCGCGAAGCCGCGCACATCGCGCACGGTATCCGCGGATCCGCGTGAACCGGCGACGGTCGAAAACCGCACGAACACCGGTGTTTCCACGCTCGAATCGATGAGGAAGCGGGCGGCGGTGAAGTCGCCGAGCCAGCCGTCGTAGGGCCGGAAGTGTCCGTAGGCGCCCGCACCTCTGGCATGGACCACTCGCTCCGGGATCCGCTCGTGATCGAAGTGGGTGATCTTCTCCCTGGCATGGAAATCCGCGAGCAGCGTCGGCCCGCGCTCCCCCACCTTCAGGGCGTCGTCGGTGCTGTCCACCCGTACGCCCTGCTGTGTGGTCAGCTTCCCCTGTTCGCGATCGACCCGGTATCGATCCAGCTGGCGCTGCTTCTCATTGGATGTGCCGTTCCTATTGGTTGCGTCGGGCATATCGCTCACCCCTCGGTCTTACGGCGCCAATCGCGCACCGCGTCGCGAATCCGGTCGAAGAGCGCAAGTGGCGGTCCAGCAACGATATTCACCAGCGCCGACGCACCAGCCTCCGGATGCGGCCGGGTCGGGGCGACGGCCTCGGCGACCCGCACGACATCGGCAAGCACCGCGCTCTCGTTCGCGGAGAGCTTTTGGCGCAGCTGGTCGAATTCCTCCTTCTCCTCCATATCGGCATGCTCGATCACCGATTCGGCGAAGCTGCGGAATTTGGTATCGAAATCCTCGTGCTGCACTCCCATGTCGTAAAGCTCGGCCAGCACGCGTTTGGCCTCTTCTTCTTCGTGCAACCTGTCCTCGACGACGCCGGCGGGCACAGATGCGCGCCGTGATGCCGGATGCACCACTTCCTCTTCGGCGCTTTCGTGCACGGCCAGCGCGCGGACCAACTCCTCGAACGGCTCACGCTTGGCCGCACCCTGCGCGAGCTGTACTTTTTCGATCAGGCCCTTGATCAGTTCGTGTTGTGCCAGCAAGAGCGTGACGACGTCTTCCTTCTGACTGGTGGCCATTGCGTACCTCCTCGATCGGGGACGGAGCCACCGCGGCTCCTCTCGTCCGCGCATACCCGCAAGCGGCATACTCACACCTGCACCCAGGGCAGCGCGGACGAGACGGTTCGCAGGTCGCGGTCAGTCCGTCGACACCGCCTCCACCACGCCGCCGGTATCGGCATTGCCGAGCGCGACGGCCACATCGGCCTGCGCCACAATGCCAACCAACTCGTCACCGTCGAGCACCGGCACCCGGCGGATCTGATGCACCGCCATCACATTGAGCACCTCATCGGCATCGGTGCCCGCCTGCACCGTGATCGGTGTGCCCTCGGCCAGTTCCCCCGCCTTGACGCCGATCGGGTCTTTGTTCTCGGCAAGCACCTTCACGACGATGTCGCGGTCGGTCAGTATGCCCTTCAACCGATTGTCCGCACCGCATATCGGCAGCGCGCCCACGCTCAGCTGTTTCATCAGCTTGGCGGCCTCGACCACCGAATCGCTGGATCGCACGCACTGCACGCCTTCGGTCATGAGTTCTCGCGCGGTTGCCATGGTTGCCCTCCTGTTCGTCGCAAGCAGATTCGGGTTCGCGTTACCCGACGCGATCGCGGATACACCCTGATTGATCCGGAACATGTCGGGTAACCGCTCGAACGAGACGATCCATCCGAACGGAGAGGACGCCATGTTTCCTGGACCCGACGCATCCGACCGGCTGCGTTCCGACTTCCCGGACCGCGCACGCAACACCAGAAATCACGCGGGCGAAATGATCGCCGACACCCACAACTGGCCCGGCGTCATCCTGGTGCTGCTCGGAATAGTCGGCGCCGCCCTGACGCTCACCGCCGCAGGCTACGGATTCGCGGGCTGGGCCGTCGTGGCCGGTATCGCCACCGCTCTGTGCCTGATCTGCGGCGGCGGACTCATCCTCGCCGAACACCGCCGCGTCAAAGCGGACGAAGGCCGCGAACTCCTCGATCCGGGCGGCCACTGACCCGATGGCTTCGCAAAGGGAAGCAGCCTAGCCTTCCGCGGCCAACTGCCCACAGGCCGCGGCGATTTCCTGGCCTCGCGTATCGCGCACGGTGCACGGAACGCCCTGCGCGTTGACGCGCCGAACGAATTCCTGCTCAACAGGTTTCGGGCTGGCATCCCACTTGCTGCCCGGCGTCGGGTTCAGCGGGATGACATTCACGTGCACGCGGGAGCCCAGGGCCTTGTGCAGTTTCGCGCCGAGCATATCCGCGCGCCACGGCTGGTCGTTGATATCGCGGATCAGCGCGTATTCGATGGACACCCGGCGACCGCTCTTGTCGGCGTAGTAGCGGGCGGCATCGAGGACCTCGGCGACCGGCCATCGGTTGTTCACCGGCACCAGGGTGTCGCGCAGTTCGTCATCGGGGGTGTGCAGTGACACCGCGAGGGTCACCGAGAGGTCCTCGTCGGCGAGCTTGCGGATCGCCGGAGCCAAGCCGACGGTGGAAACGACCACGTTGCGCTGAGAGATACCGAAGCCGTCGGGCGCGGGTGAGGTGATGCGACGAACCGCGGCGACCACCCGCTTGTAATTGGCCAGCGGCTCACCCATGCCCATGAAGACGATATTGGACAGGCGGCCCGGACCGCCCGAGACCTCGCCATCACGCATGGCAGCGGCTGCGGCGCGGACCTGGTCGACGATTTCGGCGGTGGAGAGATTGCGGTTGAGGCCGCCCTGACCGGTGGCACAGAACGGGCAAGCCATACCGCAGCCGGCCTGGCTGGAAATGCAGAGAGTGGCGCGGTCCGGGTAGCGCATCAACACGCTCTCCAGCAAGGTGCCATCGCCCGCACGCCACAGGGTCTTTCGCGTCTCGCCGCCATCGCACGCGACATGCTTGACCACCGACATCAGCGGAGGAAACAGCGCCGCGCCGACCTTTTCGCGCACAGTGGCGGGCAGATCGGTCATCAGCTCCGGATCAGCTTGCAGGCGGCCGTAGTACTGGCGCGCGATCTGATCGGCACGGAACTTCGGCAGACCGAGCTCCTCGACCGCGGCCTTGCGCCCGTCGGCATCGAGGTCGGCGAGGTGCCGCGGCGGCATGCCACGGCGCGGAGCATCGAAGACGAGGGGCAGGGAGACGGTCATAGTCTCTCCAGTGTCCCATCTCGCGTGTGCGGCCCGGACCGAAGGTGACCATCACGACGCCCTACGCGACGAACGTCACCTTCGGTCGGGCCGGGGAGCAGCTCCGCTTCGACATCACGACATGCCGGTCACCGGGCAGAAATGCGTGCACCGACGATAGCGATCGGCAATGATCGAAGGATGACCAGTCACGCCGAATCGTCCGAGCCGGAGCGCACCGAAGATGCCGCACCTGCGTCGACCGGCCGTGAGACGGTGGAGCCGACCGGCCGCAAGTCGGTGATGAAGTCCCGTACCGGCGACACCTGGGTCGCCCTGGTCGCCGCGACGCTGATCGGCATCGTGCTGCTGATCTTCATCCTGCAGAATCTGGAACAGCAGCGGGTGGATCTGTTCTTCTGGAGCTTCGCCATGCCGGTCGGCATCATGGTGCTGCTGTCGGTGATTGCCGGTGCGCTGGTGATGGCGCTGGTCGGCGGGGTACGGATCATTCAGCTCCGCCGCGCTGCGAAGCGCTAGAGCAAGCTGCTGAGCACCAGCCAGGACACGAAGGCCGAGGGCAGCATCGAATCGAGGCGGTCCATGATGCCGCCGTGGCCGGGCAGCAGGGTGCCCATATCCTTGATGCCCAGTTCCCGCTTGACCTGGGATTCGATCAGATCGCCGACCGTCGCGACCAGCACCAAACCGACGCCGAGCACCACGCCGATCATCGAATTGGCTTCCAGCAGCAGGGTCACCGTCAGCAGACCGCCGATCACGCTGAACACCAGCGAACCGCAGAAGCCCTCCCAGGACTTCTTCGGGCTGATCGCGGGCACCATCGGATGCCGCCCGAACAGCACACCCGCGACGTAACCGCCGACATCGGAGCAGACCACCAGGATCATGAAGGTCAGCACCCGCAGATTGCCGTCGGGCTCGAGCAGCAGCAGCGTCGCGAACGAGGCGAGCAGCGGAATCCAGGCCAGGGTGAAGATCGTGATCGCGGTGTCGCGCAAGAAGTTTCGCGGCGCGGTCTGCAAGCCGTGATCGAAGAGGCGCCACACCATGCAGATCAGCGTGGTCGCGGCAAAGGCGCCCGCCACGCCGCTGGCGCCCCACGGCCAGCCGAGCCAGAACACCGCCTGACCACCGACGATGAGCGGGATCCGCGGAACGAGGACATCGGCCTCCCGCAGTCGCTTGGCGACCTCCCAGGTGGCGACGCCGACTCCGGCGGCCGCAACGCCGATGAATACCTTCGGCACGAACAGCAGGATCGCGATGAGCGAGAGCCCGAGACCGAAACCGACGGCCAAGGCGGCGGGGAGATTGCGGCCGGCGCGCGAGGCGGGTGCCGCGGGTTCGTCCGAGTTCTGTTGCTGGGCTGCGGGATTCACGGGCTCGGCGGCAGAATATTCGGAGGTCACGGAACCGTCGTTTTCGGGTCCGGGCGTCGGAGGTCCCCAGGTCGAAGGCCCATCGGTCGCAGGTCCCGGAGTCGCAGGGTCATCAGTCGCGGGGCCGGGTGTCGCGGGACCATCGGTCGCCGAGCCGGGCGTCGCGGGGCCGACGGTCGCGACACCATCGGTCGCGGCTCCGGATGTCGTCGGTCCTGAGGGTGCGACGGTCGCATCGCCCGGAGTCGCGGGCCGACCGGTCGAGGCCACCCGCGCCGAGGATCCCCGACGTTCGGCCTCGGACGTCGCGGAGTCGGTGCGCACGGGTTCGGGAGGTGCGGCTTCGGGAATCGCGGCATCGACCGCGCGCCCGTCCGTCGCATCAACAGTGCCGTTGGCCGGCCTCGGCTCCTCGGCCGCACCGGTCGCGGCGGCGTTCTCGGCCACGATTGTCCCGTCGCTCAACTCGTCGTTCCGTTCGTCCCCCGCCCGAGCGGGCCCGAAAGATCCGGCCTCGGACCTCAGACCTCGAGCAGTTCAGCTTCCTTGTGCTTGACCAGTTCATCGACCTGGCCGACATATTTCGCGGTGGTCTTGTCGAGCTCCTTTTCGGCGCGCCCGACCTCGTCCTCACCCGCCTCGCCATCTTTCTGGATCCGCGACAGTTCGTCCATGGCCTTGCGGCGGACATTGCGAATCGAGACCTTGGCGTCCTCGCCCTTGCCCTTGGCCTGCTTGGCCAGTTCACGGCGCCGCTCCTCGGTGAGCTGCGGGACCGAGATCCGAATGATGTCACCGTTGTTGGTGGGGTTGACACCGAGATCCGAATTGCGGATCGCGGTTTCGATCGCGCCGAGCGTCGACTGCTCGTACGGCTTGATCACCACCATCCGCGGCTCGGGCACGGTAATGCTCGACACCTGGGTAATCGGCGTCGGCGAACCGTAGTAGTCGATGACGATCCGTTGGAACATGCCCGGATTCGCCCGACCGGTACGGATGGACCCGAGGTCGTCCTTCGCCACCGAGACGGCCTTCTCCATCTTCTCCTCGGCGTCGAAGAGCGCTTCTTCAATCACGACCGTTTCCTCCACAGCGTCGTCATCGTCATGATCCGCGGGCGCGGGGTCAGGACCGAACCAATGTGCCGATCTTCTCACCGGCGACCGCACGGGCGATATTGCCCTTTATCAACAAATTGAACACCAGCATGGGCATCTGGTTGTCCATACACAGGCTGAACGCCGTCGCGTCGGCGACCTTCAGGTCACGCTCGATGACCTCTTTATGCGTGATTTCGGTGTACATGGTCGCACTCTCGTCGACCCGGGGATCCGCGGTGAAGACCCCGTCGACGGCCTTGGCCATCAGCACCACCTCGGCGCCGATCTCCAGCGCGCGCTGGGCGGCGGTGGTGTCGGTGGAGAAGTAGGGCATGCCCATGCCCGCGCCGAAGATGACGACGCGGCCCTTCTCCAGGTGCCGCTTGGCGCGCAGCGGCAGATACGGCTCGGCGACCTGTCCCATGGTGATCGCGGTCTGCACCCGGGTGTCGATGCCCTGCTGCTGCAAAAAGTCTTGCAGCGCAAGGCTGTTCATCACGGTGCCGAGCATTCCCATGTAGTCCGAGCGGGCGCGTTCCATACCGCGTTCCTCGAGTTCGGCGCCGCGGAAGAAGTTGCCGCCGCCGATCACCACGGCGACCTGAACACCGCTGGAGACCACCTCGGCGATCTGCTCGGCGACCGTCTGCACCACATCGGGGTCGAGCCCGACCTTGCCGCCGCCGAACATCTCCCCACCCAATTTGAGGAGCACCCGGCGATATCCTGGGCGGTCGGTCCCGGGGTCCGTCATGGGTGTTCGTCTCCTTCGGCGATAGATTTCGGTCTGTCGACACAGCACGTGGGCCGGATGGCAACGCGGAGGCTCAATACGGAGCGCCCTTATCCTGCCCTACTCGGATTCGATGTGGGTAGAAGACCCCCTCGGACGCAACGAACTCGCCCGGTCAGGCTCGGGAATTGCGGATGAACGGCCGGCGTCCGGACAGCCGAAACCCCTCGTACACCGTATCCGGAGCACGAGGGGTTTCGCGGGCGTTGTCAGGCCTGGCCGACCTCGAAGCGGGCGAAGCGGGTCACGGTGACACCGGCCTCGTCCAGCAGCGCCTTGACGGTCTTCTTCGAATCGGTGACCGACGCCTGCTCCAGCAGGACGACGTCCTTGAAGAAGCCGTTGACGCGGCCCTCGGTGATCTTCGGCAGCGCGGCCTCGGGCTTGCCCTCTTCCTTGGCGGTCTGCTCGGCGATGCGGCGCTCGTTCTCCACCACGTCGGCCGGCACATCCTCGCGGGTCAGGTACTTGGCCTTGAGCGCGGCGACCTGCATGCCGACCGCACGCGCGGCGTCGGCGGCGGCGTCACCCTCGCCCTGGTACTCGACCAGCACACCGACGGCGGGGGGCAGGTCGGTGGCACGCTTGTGCAGGTAGACGGCGACCGGGCCGTCGAAGGCGACGACACGACGCAGCTCGAGCTTCTCGCCGATCTTGGCGGCGAGCGCCTGCAGCGCCTCCTCGACGGTCTGACCGTCCAGCTTCAGCGCCTTCAGCGTGTCCAGGTCGGCGGGCTTGGCAGCCGCGGCGGCGGTCACGATCTTGTCGGCGAGGCTCTGGAACTCGTCGTTCTTGGCGACGAAGTCGGTCTCGGAGTTGATCTCGATCAGCACGCCGTCTTTGGCGACGACCAGGCCCTCGGCGGTGGCGCGCTCGGCGCGCTTGCCGACATCCTTGGCACCCTTGATGCGCAGCACCTCGACGGCCTTGTCGAAATCGCCGTCGGTCTCGACCAGCGCGTTCTTGCAGTCCATCATCCCGGAGCCGGTGAGCTCCCGCAGCCGCTTCACGTCAGCGGCGGTGTATGTCGCCATGGGTGGCGATCCTCCTGTGTGTTGTTTCGGGTGGTAACACCACCTTGCCGACCGCTCCTATGCAGGAGAGGTCGGCAAGGTGAACAAACGCGACGATCAGGCGTCGGCCGGGGTGGCAGGGGCCTCAGCGGGGGCCTCGACGGCAGCCTCGGCCTCGGTCGCGGCGGGGGCGGCCTGCGCGAGCAGCTCCTGCTCCCACTCGGCGAGCGGCTCGCCCGCACCGGCTTCCGGCTTCTCGTCACCGGAGGAGATACCGGCCCGCGCCTGCACTCCCTCGGCCACCGCGGAGGCGACGACCTTGGTCAGCAGAGCGGCGGAACGGATCGCGTCGTCGTTACCCGGGATCGGGTAGTCGACCAGGTCGGGATCGCAGTTGGTGTCCAGGATCGCGATGACCGGGATGTTCAGCTTGCGCGCCTCGCCGACGGCGATGTGCTCCTTGTTGGTGTCGACGACCCAGATGGCCGAGGGCACCTTGGCCATATCGCGGATACCGCCGAGGGTGCGCTCCAGCTTGTTCATCTCACGCGTGAGCATGAGGATTTCCTTCTTGGTGCGACCCTCGAAGCCACCGGTCTGCTCCATCGCCTCGAGCTCCTTGAGGCGCTGCAGGCGCTTGTGCACGGTGGAGAAGTTGGTGAGCATGCCACCCAGCCAACGCTGGTTGACGTAGGGCATCCCGACGCGAGTCGCCTCGGCCGCGATCGACTCCTGGGCCTGCTTCTTGGTGCCGACGAAGAGAACGGTGCCACCGTGGGCGACGGTCTCCTTGACGAACTCGTAGGCCTTGTCGATGTAGGTCAGCGTCTGCTGCAGGTCGATGATGTAGATGCCGTTGCGGTCGGTGAAGATGAACCGCTTCATCTTCGGGTTCCAGCGCCGGGTCTGGTGTCCGAAGTGTGCGCCGCTGTCGAGCAGCTGCTTCATTGTTACGACAGCCATGGTGCCGTATCTCTCTTTCGTTGCCGGTTGCCGCGGCGAATCGGTGATCCGCCGCCCTGGCGCCTCCGAATCATCGGACCCGATCGCGAGGATCAGGACCAGCCGATGATTCCCTGCTCCGCATGCGCTGCCGATTCACGAAGTCGAGCTCCGGTTCGAACAGCGCCGTTACGAACAAGCACGGGGTGGCGCGCGAAGTCGGTCCGTGCACGCACAGACCGCTCGACCAGTCTACGGGCTGAGGGGGTGAGTTTCTAAATCGCCCTGTCATGGGTCGAAACGGGCCATCTCCACAACCGAGCAAGTTGTCCACACTCGCCGAAGCGAGGGTACTGCGGGGGCCGTACGCGGCCGACGCTTGAAACATGAATCGCATAGCTATCTCGATGACCATGCTCATCCCACCGCTGTTCCTGCTGTCACTGGCTCTGGCACAGCCGGTTTCGGCCGCACCACCGAATGGCGGGGCTCCGGTGGCGCTGCCTTGGGGACCTGCGGCAACCGCTGCGCCTGATGGCGGTTTCCCTGGATCGGAAGTCGTGTTCGGGGAGTGCACGGGTTCAGCCTGTTCGGCGGGTAGCGGGTCGGCGCGGGTGCCGGATCCGCTTCGTGCCGCGCCGCTGGTGGTGAATGTCGCGCCTGGCGTGCTGGGTGCGCGAGTCGCGCCGGATGCAGCCCACGTGAACATCGCGCTCGGCGCAACCCGCGTGAATATCGCACCAGGTGCGCTGGGCGCATATGTCGCGCCTGACGCACTGCACCTGGACGTCGCGCCAAATGCTGTCCACGTAAACGTCGCGCCGCATGCGCTCCGGGTGAATGTCGCGCCGGATGCATTGCGCGTGAACATCTCTTCCGACGGACTCCGCGGAAATGTCGCCTCCGAGACATTCCAGGTAAACATCGCGTCCGATGCACCGCGCGTGGACGTCGCGCCGGACGCTTTCCGCGTCGATATCGCGCCCGACGCACTTCGCGTCGGCATTGCACCCAACATGCTCTGGGTGGACAGTGCGTCGGACCTGCGTTCGGCCGACGGGGCGCAGACGCCGGTCTCCGAGGAGGGCGCGACGCCGCCCGCCGCCGACATCGCGCGTGGGGGTGGCACGGGGTCGGCGAGTTCCTTGCCGCGGGTTTTCAGCGATCTGCTGTCGCGGCTGCTGGATCTGGTTCAGCGGGCTCCGCTCCCGCTGCCGCGCTGATCTCGGATGAACCGCCTCAGCAGAATCGGCGGCCCGCATGGGCGGCGGCTGATTTCGATCGTCCTCGGGGTCATCGCTCTGCTGGGACTCGTTGCGGAGCAGTCGGTTTCGGCTGCTCCGCACGGGGAGTTCAGCTGGCCGCTGCAACCACGGCCCGTGGTCGAGCGGCAATTCGACAAACCGGCGCAGGACTGGCTGCCCGGACATCGCGGAGTCGATCTGGCAGGTACGAATGGGCAGGCGGTACTCGCGGCCGGAGACGGAATCGTGGTGTTCGCGGGAAAGGTCGCAGGCAAACCGGTCGTGTCGATCGATCACCCCGGTGGGCTGCGAACCACATACGAGCCGGTGCAAGCAGAGGTTTCGGTGGGCATGCGAGTCGGTCGCGGAACGCGCATCGGCGCTTTGGAGGCGGGACACGAGGGTTGCGTGGCGGCGGCGTGCCTGCATTGGGGTGCGAGACGAGAAGCAAGCGGTCACAGCCGACGTGAGTACATCGATCCGCTCGGACTACTGCACCCGACTCCCCTGCGACTCAAGCCGGTGACTTGACCAGGGCCGAGCAGCCGCTACGGAGGATGCTCTTCCGCAGTGACGCTTCGGGCGCGAGGATCTGGTTATGGGATATGCGTTCGGAGATCCGCCGTTCACCTATACCGAGGTCGGCGCGACGAAGGAGGTGCTGCCTGCGGGCTATCACCGGTTTCGGCTGCGCCGCCGCATCGGGTCCGGGCGGGGGCTGTTCGAGCGCGCGGGTGCGGAGATCCTGGCGTATCGAATGCAGAAGGGCACCGGCATCTTTCGGGAGGCCGACACACCGACCGCAGAGCCGGGGACGCGGCTGACAGTGCGGTTGGGCGTCGGCCCGGTCAGCATCACCGCACCGTGCCGGGTCGTCTACGTCCTCGACGAACCCGACCGGCGCGGCTTCGCGTACGGCACGCTGCCTGGACATCCAGAGATCGGCGAGGAACTGTTCGCCGTCGAATACGACACCACCGATGACGCCGTCTACGGCGTGGTCACGGCCTTCTCCCGCCCCGGCGCCTGGTACGTCCGGCTCGGCGGCCCGGTGGTGCGAGCCATCCAACGCATCATCGCCGGAAAGTACATCGATACGCTCCCGACCTCCGCCTAGGATCCGCACAACGCCCAGGTCAGGACACCGGATTCCGCTGCAGAGCAGCCGAATTCAGCGCAATTGTCTGGATGGGCGACAACACCACAAACATGCGGCAATGATGTGCTCGACGGCCATCCGGGCGTCGCGTAACCAGCTCGGCTCACGCAAGAGCACACGGCTCGGGTACCTAGAGCTGCGCCTCGAGTGCGGCAGCTTCGGCACGCAACAGGTCACCGTGATCGGTGCGTCCGAGGGTGTCGTATTCGGCGGCCGCCTGCTGCCGGTCGGCGATTTCGGTGCGGACGATCTGTTCGATATCGGCCTCGGTGAGATCGCGACGGCGAGCTTCGGCGGCGCCGAGTCCCACCGCGCTGCTCTCGACGGCTCCGGCCTTGATGTCCACCGTGTCGATGGCTTCGGCGTTATCGATGGCACCGAGCGCAGAGCGCAGTCCGGAGATCGCGCTGCGATCGCGGGTCTTCATAGCGGCCGACAACGCGGTGCGGAGGCGCGCACGCAGAGGTACGGAGCTGTCGATAGCTTCGGTGGACATGGTCGCCGACCGTACGCACCGGTACCTCGCGGGTCGAGCGATTCAGCCGAGCGGCACGCGAGCGCTATCTCAGGGGGTGACGATGGCGAAGTCCGGATCCGGCGCGTCGATCACACCGACCACCGCGTTCAGCCCGCTGGGATCCCCGGCAATGGCGATATCGCCCGCAGCGACCAGTGCGCCGAGATTCTCCCCTGCCAACAAGGCTCGAATCAGGATCGACCTCGTCAAGGTGAAAGAGGCGTCCGGATCCGGTAAGTCGGCGCCGTCGGGCTTGTCGTAGTGGACCATCAGGCCGTTGCGCAGTTCGAGGCGATAGGTGCGTTTTTCGTCGGTGATGTGCCAGTCGATCACCACGCGCAGATTCCACGCCTTCGGTCCATCGATGCGCAGCGCGATCGCATCGAAGATCTGCTCGATGGTCAGTGCGTCGAGCATCGTGGGCGCATTGGTCGTCGTCGGCGTGCCGAACGAACCGTTGCGCAACTCATAGGCTCCGCTGAGATAGAAGTTGCGCCAGGTGGCGTTCTCCGCACCATAGCCGAGCTGCTCGAAGGTGTCGGCCTGCAACGTTTTCGCCGCCTCATTGGCCGGATCCGCGAAGATGACATAGTTGACCACCTGCGCGACCCACCGGTAATCCCCTGCGTCATAAGCGGTTTGCGCCTTACGCAGCACCTCGTCGACACCGCCCATGAATTCCACGTGACGCCTAGCGGATTCGACCGGCGGATGCTCCCACAGATGCGCAGGATTGCCGTCGAACCACCCCATGTAGCGCTGGTAGATGGCCTTGACATTGTGGCTGACCGAGCCGTAATACCCGTGCGTATGCCACGCGTCGGAGATGGCCGGTGGCAGCTCCAGCATCTCGGCGATCTCACCGCCCAGATACCCCTGATTGAGCCTGCGCACCGTCTGATCGTGCAGGTATCCATACAGATCCCGTTGCAGCGAAAGGTATTCCACCAGCCGCTCGGTATCCCAGGTCGGCCAGTGATGTGAGGCGAAGACCACATCGGACTTGCGGGCGAACAGGTTGATCGACTCGGTCAGATACTTGGCCCACACATGCGGGTCACGTACCAGCGCGCCACGCAGCGTCAGCAGGTTGTGCAGTGTGTGCGTTGCGTTCTCGGCCATGCACAGCGCGCGCATCTCGGGGAAGTAGAAGTTCATCTCGGCGGGCGCCTCGGTGCCCGGGGTGAGCTGGAAGACCATCCGGATTCCGTCGACCGTTTCTTCCTGACCGGTGCAGGTGATATCCACCGTCGGCGGAATCAAGGTGATCGTGCCCAACGACGTGGTCTGTCCGAGCCCGGCCCCGACCTGCCCCTTCGGCCCCCGCGGCAGCGCAGCGCCGTACATATAGGCAGACCGGCGCCCCATCGCAGTTCCCACATAGATGTTTTCGGCAACCGCGTGTTCGAGGAATCCGGCCGGTGCGAGTACCGGGCAGCGGCCCGCCGCAACATCGTCGACCGTCGTCACACCCATCGCACCGCCGAAATGGTCGGCGTGCGAATGGGTATAGATCAACCCGGTTACCGGCCGATCGCCTCGGTGCGCTCGATACAGCGCCAAGCCCGCCGCGGCGGTCTCCGCCGAGATCAGCGGATCGATCACGAGCACACCGGTGGTTCCCTCGATCAGCGTCATATTCGACAGATCGAGCCCGCGAATCTGATAGATGCCCGCTGCGACCTCGTACAGCCCCTGCTTGACGACCAGCCCGGACTGCCGCCACAGGCTCGGATTGACCGACGCCGGGCAGGTTCCCTGCAGGAAGGCGTAGGAGTCGTTGTCCCACACCAACTTTCCGTTGGATGCGCGCACCTCTCCGGGCTCGAGTGCCGCGACGAACCCGCGGTCCGCATCCGCGAGATCGGCCGTATCAGTGGGCAGTGCGGCTGCCGCTCTTTGCTGCTCGGCGACGATGAATTCGCTCGGCTCGGTCACTGTGCTCATATCCATCCTCCTGTGCTTGTCAGCCGAACATGTCCGGCCCGCAACGCATTAGGGCCGTGGATCCGTCAACCCGATTGCAGCCGCGACGCATGCGACGGCCAGCACCGCCAGCATCGTCGCAGCAATGACTCGCCCGCCGTGGCCGACGCGCCCCTGATGCAAGGCGCGATTGCGCGAAAAGGACAGGGCCGCAACGGCTGCCATGGTGATCGCCGCCCCTGTCGGCGCGATGGCGACGGCGCGCCACCCGTTGGTCGCGGCATGGTTGACGAAAAGCGCGGCGACGACCATCGCGGCAATGGCCGTACGCCGCCACGCCAATGCGGTACGTTCGGCGGCCAGACTCTTGGGGGTCATCGGAACAACACCACCACGCAGGCAAATACCGACACGACGGCGATACCCCACGACAGAATCGGCACCATGATGGTGTCGGGTAGCGGTTCACCGTTCCGCATGGCCCGACCGACGCGCCGCCAATGTCCATACGCACCGACCGCGATGATCACGGCGAGCACGATGCAGCTCATCGCGAGCGTCCGGCGCAACCCCGACATCCGCACCGGCTGCACCAGCGTATGCACCGCGACACCGCCCGCGAGCAGGCCGAGCGAGGTGCGCATCCAGGCCAGGAAGGTGCGTTCGTTGGCGAGAGTGAAGCGGTAATCGACCTCCTCCTCCCCCTCCTCGGACTCCTCGGCGGGGTTGGGGAGTGTCATGGCGCCTCGGCTCGGACTGCACCATGGTGGTCGTCGGAATTCACGGGCACCTCTCCATCGCTGGTCGGTTTACTGCCGCATGCGAACGCTCCGCTACGTCAGGTTAACGAGCGGCGTTGTCGTCGTCTACGAAGATCACCATCGCGGATGCCGCACTCCCGGTCAGACGGGTGTGGCGTCCTGGAAGGTCATCGCGAGCCGATCGACGGTCGAGGCCATGAGTGC
Organism: Nocardia sp. NPDC102475; assembly: GCF_055584605.1. Classification (NCBI taxonomy): domain Bacteria; kingdom Bacillati; phylum Actinomycetota; class Actinomycetes; order Mycobacteriales; family Nocardiaceae; genus Nocardia; species Nocardia sp. NPDC102475. The sequence goes on from NZ_JBVJLS010000018.1 coordinate 116,489, forward strand.
GCGCTTGGGTAAGCCGAGGGAGCGTAATTCGCCGGCCCAGGCGTGCTCGCCGAGAGACAGTTCGGCGCCGCCGAGGCGAGCGCGCATGCCGGACGGTTCCATCTGCCACTGCGTGCAGCGGGTGACGCCGTCGATGTGGGAGTACGCGTCGAAGGAGGAGCCCTTGCGGCGTTGCGGGACCGCGAGGCCGGGGCGGATGGTGAGATCGACGATCAGCTGCCCGTTCTGGTGCAAAATGCCGTGTCGCACGCTTGCGTCGTGCTGCGCGTCGAAATCGGCGATTTCCTTGGGGAAGCCCCAGATGCCGCGGCCGGCGGCCAGGGTGAATTCGCCGTCGACCGGGAGACGATGAATGAAGACGCCCGCGCCGCCCGTGGACAGAGCACGCAGATCGCCGAGCGAACTGGCGGGCCCAGCGGTGTGGTGCCGGACCATGAACGACACACCGAACTCGTTGTACGGCCCGAGGTCGCCATCGACGTAATCGACGAAAACGAGTGTGCACATGGCGCGACCACCCGGTAAACGAAGAATCTCCAGGCCGGAGTAGTCGATGACTCGCTGCGCGGCCGCCGAAGGTACCGAGTAGGTCGCCATAAAGGCATGTGCGAGCCGAATCCGCACCGGCATCTGCACTTCCTTGCCCAGCACAGTATGCGTACTCATCGGTCCCACCCCGAGACAGCAATGCGGCATGCGTCGACCACCGAGCGGTCGACAAATCGTGCGGCGTCCACGAATCCTCCAAACTAGAATTCGTGTCAGAATAGCGATTATTTCGCGCCTACCGGATCACTTTCATTAGCAAGAACACGTTTCAGAACCACAGCTGAGTCGTTTGCTGGGCAGTTCAGGTCCAACTCGCACACGACCGGCCGCCGCACAAGAGCGGGCCCCCATCGCGCCGCAGATCTTCGGTCGCCGCGCAATAGACGGTCAGGCTCGGGGGTGGGCTTGGTCGTGGACCTTTTTCAGGCGCTCGATCGAGACGTGGGTGTAGAGCTGGGTGGTCGCCATGCTGGCGTGGCCGAGAAGTTCCTGTACTACGCGCAGGTCCGCGCCGCCCTCGAGCAGATGGGTTGCGGCCGAATGCCGCAGGCCGTGCGGACCCATATCGGGTGCGCCCGGGATTGCCGAAACGACCTCGTGGACAACCGTTCTGGCCTGACGTTGGTCGAGCCGTTTGCCGCGACGGCCGAGCAATAGCGCACGGCCGGAATCGGCTGTCGCGAGGGCGGGACGGCCGTACTGCAGCCAATTCGCTATCGCCTCGTCGGCCGGAACTCCGAAAGGCACCGAGCGCTCCTTATTGCCTTTGCCGATAACGCGGACCAGCCGCCGTTCGCGATCGATATCGTCGAGATCCAAGCCGCACAACTCGCTCACCCGAATGCCGGTCGAGTACAGCAGCTCCACGATCAGCCGATCCCGCAATGCCATCGGATCACGTTGCACCGCACCGGATTCCGCCGCATCCATAGCCGCGACAGCTTGCTGCGTACCGAGTACCGCAGGCAGTATCCGATGCGCCTTCGGCGACCCGAGCCGCAACCCCGGATCGATCGACAGCCGCCCGGTACTGGTCAACCACGCGGTGAACGTCCTCGCCGAAGATGCCCGCCGTGCCATGGTTGTCCGCGCCGCCCCACCTGCCGACTGCGCCGCCAACCACGAACGCAGCAACGCCAAATCCAGTTCCCGCACCGCCGAATCCGCCGACCGCGCAACCAAATGCCCCAACAACGACCGCGCATCCCCCACATACGCCCGCGCTGTATGCACCGACCGATTCCGCCCGAGCCGCAAATGCCGCTCATACTCGGCCAGCAACGCCTCGAGATCCTCCGGCAACTCCATACCCCCACCGTCACCGCCCCCACTCCCCTTGGCAAGTAAGCACGCCGCAACGCCGCAGGTTTACTGCGAGAACCGCGTCACCGCGTCTCGACCGGATTTCCTCCGACCGCAACGGACGAACCACTCCGAGCCTCCCCTGCACCGATCCGCGCCGACCTGAATTCTTGACCGCGTAGCGACCGGCCAGCTCGCCCGGTCGCGGAGCGTGATCGGCCCGGTGCGTTAGCGGTCATAGGCCCGGCACGCAACCGCTCATCGGCCCGGAGGGTTTTCGGTTCGGTGCCAGCCGTTTTCGTCCATGCCTACTAGGCCTGCGAGTTCGAGGGCGGGGAGGATGGCGCGGACGGTCGGGAGGTCTAGGCCGGCGTTTTCGGCGATGGCGCGGGGTTGGCGGGAGCCGATTTCGGGGAGGGCGGCGTAGACCGATGCTTCGTTGCCTTGTAGTCGGTCGCTGGGATCGGACGGCTGGGTGGTCGGTAGTGAAAGGCGTAGTGGGCCTGCTTCATCGATAACCTCATCGGCGCGGGTGACCAGAAGGGCCTCGCCTTCGCGGATCATGCGGTGGCAGCCAGCCGATGAGGCGGCGGTGACCGGGCCGGGGATGGCGAGGGCGGGGCGGCCGAGGCGGCGGGCCCATTTCACGGTATTCCGGGCGCCGCTGCGTAGTCCGGCCTCTACGACGAGGACGCCGTCCGCCAGCGCGGCGATCACGCGATTACGGGCCAGGAATTGATTCTTGTGGGCAACCGTGCCCGGCGGGTACTCGCTGATCACCAAACCGGTTTCGGCGATCTCGGCCAAGAGTCGTTCGTGCTGGGCCGGATAGGCGCGATCGACGCCGCAAGCAAGAACGGCGATCGTCGGAGCACCGACGGCGAGGGCAGCACGATGCGCCATACCGTCGATCCCGAACGCGGCTCCGGAGACGATTGTCCAGCCCTGGGCGGCCAGATCACCAACGATCTCGCCGGTGACATGCTCCCCGTATCCGCTGCTGCAACGCGAACCGACCACCGCGATCGCCCGCTCGCTCGACGCCAACAACGACTGCGGCCCACGCACCCACAACACCAATGGCACCGCCCCATCACGATCGCGTCCGGGCTCGAGTTGCCGGAGCCCGAGCATCCGCCAGGCCGGCCACTCCGGATCGTCCGGGGTCACCAACCGCCCACCCATCCGCTCCATCACCTCGAGGTCCCTTGCTGCACTATCGATCTCCCGCCGCCGAGCGGTCGGCCCGAGCAACGACTCCGGCAGCTCACACTCCCGTACCGCCCGCGCCGCCTCCACCACCCCCACCGATTCGATCAACGACGACAACGCCGCACACGGCCCCTGAACAACCCGTGACAAATACGCCCAAGCCAACAGCCGCTCATCAGCGTCCCCGCCAGAAACAGCCGACTCCGATCCCCCCGAATCCCAACCATCCAGATCCACAACCCCATGCCCCGAACCACGCGCGCGCCCTCCCCCCGCCCCGGCATACCTCGCCGCATCCACCTTCCCGACTACCAATGCGACCGGGTAGGTATCGCTTCCCGCCGCCGCACCGGAGGCTCCCGTTGCCGCAGCACCACTGGCCGACTCAGCGGATCCACTATCTGCCGTCAGTTCTGCACAACCCGACGTGGCTTCCGAATCCCCCGTCGCACTCGGGTCGTCGCCCATCAGAGGTCCTGTTGCGCGACGGCCACCACAGGCTGCCGGAGCTCGGCAATCCGAGAAAGTGTTCACCGACATGCCCACACTCCCGGCAGCAGCAGTTCCGCCGCCGACCCCAGCCTGTGCCCGTCCTGCGACATCGACGGCTCGCGTCGCGCAAGACCCGCGGCCTACCGAGGTACCGGTGGCACCGACTACAGGACTGCCGCCACATACCGTCAGTGGTGCGCAATCCGAGGCACACGAGACAGTGCCCGTCGACCTGCCCGCACACCCGACAGAGGCGGAACCACCACCCACCGATTCCACCACCCTCCCATTTACAGTGGCAGAGCCGTTGCGCGTCGACGCGGCCGCACACGAATCGGCAGCAGAGCCATTGCCCGTCAACTGGCCCGGACACCCGACGCCAGCAGGGCAACTCTGTTCTGTCGCCGCGAGATCCGGAGCTGTTGCACCGATATGCGCCATAACAGTGAGCTCGCAGGCGTTTGCACCGCCACCCACGTCTGGCGCCCCGGACCTCGCTCCAGAAATCTCACCGCTGATCGAGCGTTCGTCTCCCGTTGCCGCGCTCAATGTGAGCCCCGTTGGCGGAAGTTCAAGGCGGCCAGTACGTCTTGGGCGCTGGGTTGCTCGGCGATGCGGAGGTCGCAGATGGTCCAGGCGACGCGGAGGGCGCGGTCGGCGCCGCGGGCGGACAGGCGGCCCAAGCGGAGGGCGGCTTCGATAGGGGCGGTTGCTTCGTGGGGGAGCCGGAAACGTTGGCGCAGGATGTGGCCGGGGACTTCGGCATTGGTTGCCCAGCCGTAGTCCTTCCAACGCTGTATTGCGGCTTGCCTTGCGGCCGCGACTCGACTGCGCACGACCTCGCTGCTCTCGGCGTCCGCGGCGGCGAAGGATGCGCCGGCGTGGCCGTGCATCTGGACCCAGATATCTATGCGATCCATCAATGGTCCGGACAGCTTGCCCAGGTATCGGCGACGCGCGAGCGGGGCACAGATGCAGTCGACATCGCGGGCTGGGGCACAAGGGCAGGGGTTCGCGGCCAAGACCAATTGGAAACGGGCCGGGTAGCGAGCCACACCATCGCGACGGGCGATGCGAACTTCGCCCTCTTCCAAGGGGGTTCGCATCGCTTCCAGGACCTTGGTTCCTATCTCCGCACATTCGTCGAGAAACAAGACCCCGCGATGGGCACGGCTGACGGCGCCCGGACGTGCGGTACCCGATCCCCCGCCGACCATGGCGCTGGCCGAGGTCGAGTGATGCGGAGCGACGAAAGGCGGCATGGTGATCAAGGGGTGGTCATCGGAGAGTGCGCCTGCGACGGAATGGATGGCCGTCACCTCGAGTGCTTCGGATTCGGTGAGCGGCGGCAGCAGACCCGGAAGACGTTGCGCCAGCATGGTTTTACCGATTCCAGGCGGCCCGGTGAGCAGCAGGTGGTGCCCGCCGGCCGCGGCCACCTCCAATGCCCATCGGGCCTCCTCCTGACCGACCACCTCGCTCAGATCGCCACCGCAGCGCACGGTGTCGGGCAGCATGCCATCGGGCTCGACCAGACCGCCTTCACCACGCAGCCAAGCGACGACGGTGCGCAGGGTCGTGGCCCCGAAAACCTCGATGCCATCCACCAGCCCGGCTTCGGCCAGTGCGGATTCCGGCACGATCACCCGCATCCAGCCCGCATTGCGTGCCGCGAGCACCGCGGGCAGGATGCCGCGCACCCGGCGGACCCGCCCGTCCAGCGCCAATTCCCCGAGCAATACGGTCTTTCCGAGCCGATCGGAGGGGACCGCGCCCGCCGCGTCGAGCACCGCGATCGCAAGGGCAAGATCGTAGACACTGCCGATTTTGGGCAGCGTCGCCGGGGACAGTGCCAGGATCACGCGGCCGTCCGGCCATTTCTCCCCGGTATTCGCCACCGCGGAACGGACCCGGTCGCGGGATTCCTGCAGTGCGGTATCGGGCAGCCCGACCAGATGCACCGATGGCAGCCCCTGCCCGATATCCGCCTCGATTTCGACAAGCTGGCCGTCCACCCCGCTCACCGCGACCGAATACGCCACCCCTAGCGCCATCAGAACACCGCCTTGAGGTGATCGATGACCGGTCGGTGGCCGCGGTGCAGCAGCACCGAAATGACATCGAAGCGGATATCGCGCCACGGGCCGGCCTGTTCGGCCAGCCACACCAGCGCCAACCGCCTGATCCGCTGCTGCTTATCGAAGGTGACCGCCTCGGCGGGCGCGCCGAATTTCGTTCCGGTTCGCGTTTTGACCTCGACGAACGCGGTGACGCGGCCGTCCCGGGCGATCAGATCCAGTTCGCCGTACTTGCACCGCCAATTCCTGCTGATGATCTCCATCCCGGCGGCCTGCAGGAATCGGGCCGCCAGTTCTTCCCCTTGTGCGCCGAGCGCCTGGTTGTCTGCCACCAGCTCAGCGTGCTCGGACCACACTCACGCCCGATGACACCGACCTGCGCAAACAGAAAACCTGTGGATATCCGCTCAGCTGTGGACAACCCGGGCATCCGACCCCCGTACTCCGTCTGGTTGTCGGTGCCCAATGCTATTGGGCGGGCGGCGGATCAGCACCAACGCGACCGCGGTCCGCGTTGATCAGAGCGCCTACTCGGGTAACCGCAGATCCGGCTTCTCCAGCTCCTCGATATTCACGTCCTTGAACGTGATCACCCGAACATGCTTCACGAAGCGCGCGGGTCGGTACATATCCCACACCCACGCATCGCTCATGCGCACCTCGAAGTACACCTCGCCGTCGGCGTTCTGCGGCCGCAATTCGACGGAGTTGGCCAGATAGAAGCGGCGCTCGGTCTCCACCACGTACGAGAACTGACCGACGATGTCCTTGTACTCCCGGTATAGCGAGAGCTCCATCTCGGTTTCGTATTTCTCCAGGTCCTCGGCACTCATCGGGTGGGACGTCCTCCTTCTCGCCGCACTGCGTCTGCTGTAATCATCATCGCGCATGCGCCGCGTCGGTAGCCACTCGGCTATCCGGTTCGACGCCCTCCAGCAAAACCTCATCGGCCAGTTCCGCGTCGGCGTACTCCGCCGCGGCTACCGGCCGCAACCCCGCTGCCGAGCGCACATTGCGCCAGGATCGGCGGTGCTCACTGCTCGGTCCGAGCCGTTCCAACGCGGCCGTGTGCTCGGGCGTGTTGTAGCCCTTGTGCGCGGCGAATCCGTAGCCGGGGAACCGCTCGTCCAGCTCGACCATCATCCGATCCCTGGTCACCTTGGCCAGGATGCTCGCGGCGGCGATGCAGGCGGCGGCCGCGTCACCGCCGATGACGGGCAGCGACGGCACCGGAATTCCGGGCACCCGGAATCCGTCGGTCAGCACATACCCCGGTGTCTGTCCGAGCCCGGCGACCGCGCGGCGCATGCCCTCGATATTGGCGACGTGGATGCCGATCGAGTCGATCTCCCAGGCCGGAATGACAACCACCTTCCAGGCCAGCGCCAACCGGGTGATGATCGGGTACAGCTGCTCGCGCACGGGTTCGGTGAGCTTCTTGGAATCGTCGAGTCCGGCCAGCCTGTCGTAGGCCTTGGGAGCGAGCAGGCAGGCGGCAACTACCAGCGGCCCCGCACACGGTCCGCGCCCGGCTTCGTCGACCCCGGCGACCGGGCCGAGTCCGCTGCGAATCAGCGCCGCCTCCAGGGTGCGCAACCCACCGGCTCGGCGCATGACTACACGCGGCGGCCACCCGTTGCCCGGAGTCGCGCCATCAGCCCTAGCCACTCGACCCTGCCCCACCATCCAATTATCCTGCGGCCCGCAACAATCAGTTCGTCTGGGGATCCTGTGCTTTCACCGGACCGATCCGGCTGGGCGGCCAGATCTTGAAGACCGTCTTGCCGCGCACATTGTCGATCGGGACGGTGCCCTGCAGGTTATCGCTGACGTGGGCGCGTGAGTCGGCGGACTGGTTGCGGTTGTCGCCCATCACCCACAGGTTGCCCTCGGGCACCTTGACCGGGCCGAATACCCGGCCCGCCGGGTAGGTCGCATTCTGCTGACCCGGGTACCACGGGTAGTCGTTCAGGACGTATGGCTCGTCCAACGGCTTCCCGTCCACCATGACCCGCCCCTGCGCGTCACAGCACTGCACGGTCTGGCCGCCGACGGCGATCACCCGCTTCACCAGGTCGTTCTCATCCGGTGGCACGAGCCCGAAGAAGGAGAAGAAGTTCTGCACGCCGCGCACCGCGACATTGCTGGACCGGATCGACTGGTAGCGGGTATTCCAGGACGGTGGGCCGACGAACACGACGACGTCACCGGGCTGCGGCTCGCTCCAGTAGTAGCTCGGCTTCTCCACGTAGATGCGGTCGCCGATGAGCAGCGTGTCTTCCATCGACTGGGACGGAATGACGTACGGCCGCCCGACAAAACTGACCATGAGTGCCGCGATGACCGCGGCGATGACAATGAGAACCGGCAGTTCCTGCCAGAAGGGGCGCTGCTTGCGCTTCGAGCGCCGTGAGCGGCGGCTCTTGCCCTCGTCGTCCGAATCGGACACCGTCATCGACCCACTTTCGTCTGCCACGCCGAACAGATTAGCCCGGCACCAAGACTGACGTCCGGTGCCGGGCTAGCTGAAGAACATTCGTGCCGAGCGGTGCCGCTAGTAGCTCAGCGCTTTTCCTTGATCTTGGCGGCCTTGCCGCGCAGATCGCGCAGGTAGTACAGCTTGGCACGGCGGACGTCACCGCGGGTCACGACATCGATGTGGTCGATGTTCGGGCTGTGCACCGGGAAGGTGCGCTCCACACCGACACCGAACGACACCTTGCGGACGGTGAAGGTCTCGCGGATGCCACCGCCCTGACGCCGGATCACGACGCCCTTGAAGACCTGGATGCGCTCCTTCGAGCCTTCGATGACCTTCACGTGCACGTTGAGCGTGTCGCCCGGACGGAAGTCGGGGACGTCGCTGCGCAGCGACTTTTCGTCGACGAAGTCAAGGGTGTTCATTTCATCCTTCTGATGTTTGCGCGAGCAGAGGACCCTGGCGGCACTCGCGTGCTCGACCGGTTCATGCTCCGAATAAGGGGTGCTCCGTGGGCCGAATGCACCCAGGGCAACCTATGCATTGTGCCAGATCGGCGGGTCGCGGAAAAATCGGGCCAGCCTCACCGGGTGGCCGCGCAGTGCACGGCGGCCGCCAAGCGGTCGTTCTCCAGTGCGCTGAACCCAAAGGCCGCGCGCCGCCGAGTGTAGCCATAGGCCAACCCACTCCGCGGATCCGCGAAGCCATCGCTGCCCGCGGCGCCGGTGTGACCGAAGGCGTTCGCGCTCAGGAACGGGTAGTACAGACCCTTGGCCTCGAAGCCGAGCGCATAGGGCGCACGGTCGCCGCGCACGAGATCCGGATCGGTGCTGTGGATGGCGGTCACCGCCGCGAGCGTGTCGGGCTTCAACAGCGGAGCGTGTCCGGAGATCGCGGCGGCGTACATGGCCGCAAGTCCGCGAGCGCTGCCGACTCCTCCCGCCGAACCTTGGCCCAGTGCGCGTACGCCCGGATCGTTCGGCAGGGTCAGGACGTCGACGGGGGTGAAGCCGGCGGCGTGCAGGTTGTAGGCGATGCCCGGAATACTGTGCGGACCAGGTGAATTCGCTTCGAATGCGGCCTGCATCTCCGGTGGGGCCAGCCACGGCAGGATCGGTCGATAGCGATCCTCCAGCGCGGCGGGTAAGCCGAGGTAGACATCCAGCCCATAGGGAGCTCGGACGCGTTCTTCGAACAGTTCCTGAATCGAACCGCCGGCAGCACGACGCACCACCTCACCGATGATCGCGAAGGTGACGAAGCCGCCGTAGGCCTGCGCCGAATTCGGCCGGATGTAGGGCCACTGCGCCGCGACTCGCTCGGCGATGCGCCGGTCGTCGGCGAGTTCGGCAATGGTGAAACCGCCGTCGACGCCGATGACGCCCGCGCGGTTGGTCAACACCTGTCGCAGGGTGATGGCGGATTTCCCAGCCGCGCCGAATTCCGGCCAATAGTCGGCGACGGTGCGATCGAGGTCGAGCCAGCCCTCTTGCAGCAGCAGCGCGACGACCAGCGAGGATGCGCCCTTCGTCGAAGACAGCAGCCCTGTCAGAGTGTCGCCGGTGACTTGCGGACCGGCCCACAGGTCGACCACCTGCTCACCGTGGACGAACGCGGCGAGCTGGGCGCCGGATTCACCGTTCTCCTCGGCGACCACTGCGGCGAATTCCTCGCGCACCCAATCGAATCCCGGTGCGACCGTGCCGTTTATCTCGTTGTCCATGATCGATTCCACTCCCGTCAGACCGCGAGTGGCCTGGTCGGGCGCAGGACCCACGACGCGAGGGTGAGCCCGGCGAAACCCAGTGGTCCGAGCCAGGCCTTCGGCTCGTCACCGACGGCGATATGGGAGGCGGCCGCGCCGCCGTAGACGAAGGTCAGGCCCGCGTACGCCCATTCCTCGGCCCGCGGGAAGCCCGGCGTCACGATCGCGGCGACCGCGGCTGCCTTGGCGACGCCCATGATGGTGGCGAAGTACATCGGGTATTCGAGTCGTCGGAAAACTTCGCGTACGTAGGAGATTCGCGCGAGATCCCAGTAGGACCCGACGACGGTTTCGGTCAGCAGGATTCCGGTGGCGCCGAGGTAGGCCAAGCGGGCGGTTTTTCGTAGGTTCATATCTGTGTGACGGATGGCGACCCGGCAAGGTAACGGCTTGTCACACTCACGGCCTCGGCGCCGTCATCTCTTCGAGCAACCTCGAGGAGGTCCCTGTGGGCGAAAACGATTCTTTGGCAGACCGATTCGTGGCGCATCGGGCGCACTTGGCCGCCGTGGCCTATCGCATGCTCGGTTCGCTGAGCGAGGCCGATGATGCGGTACAGGAGGCCTGGTTACGGCTGTCCCGGGTCGACCCCGCCGAAATCGACAATCTCGGCGGCTGGCTGACCACGACCGTGGGGCGGGTGTGCCTGGATACGTTGCGGTCGCGCAAGTCCCGCCGCGAGGAAGCCTATCTGCCCGACCCGATCGTCACCGCCGATGACGCAACGCAGCCGGAACAGCAAGCGGTACTCGCGGATTCGGTCGGGCTGGCGTTGCTGATCGTGCTGGACTCACTGAATCCCGCAGAGCGCGTGACCTTCGTGCTGCACGATATGTTCGTGGTGCCGTTCGACCAGATCGGCCCGATCATCGGCAGATCCGCGGCCGCGGCGAAGATGATGGCCAGCCGCGCCCGCCGCCGGGTCCAGGGGCAAGCGCCGCAACCCGACCGGGATCTACCGCGTCAACGCCGCGTGGTCGAAGCCTTCCTCGCGGCCGCCCGCGGCGGTGAATTCGACGCACTGCTGGCCATTCTCGACCCCGATGTGGTGTTGCGCGCCGACGCCGGAGCCCGCTTCCCCGGCGGCATGCGCGTACTGCGCGGTGCCGCGACGGTGGCCGGTCAACTCGATGCCTTCCAGCGCGCCGCCAATGCCTTTGCCTCGCAACATGTCCTCGTCAACGGCGCGCCCGGCCTACTCAACACCGCCAGGGGCAAGACAGTCTCCCTGATCGCCTTCACCATCGTCGACGACAAAATCACCGCCATCGACCTGCTCTCGGACTCCGTCCGCATCCCACACGCAGTCTTGGGCGCTTGATCACCATGCAACGGTTGAGGCAAACGTCGAGAGCACCCCTCCACCAGAGCATTCTCGTGGGGCTGTAGTTGCGCTGGGAGGCGCGGATCAATCTCGAAGGGAGTGGTCGGACACTGAGGGCAGGTGCCAATGGGTGGGGGCGGGGGGTGCGGGGACGACGGTGCGGGCCAATTCGGCCTCCGCGGCCTCGCGCACGTGGACGACGTCGGGTTTTCCGGCGACCAGGTCTTGTACGAATATCTTGGCGCGGATCACCGGGCGTCTATAGCGACGTTCACGGACTATCGCCCGATACATGAGTCGTCGCCTGCCTGGGTAGCGCCAGCGAGCCCACGGTGCGCCCGGTCTGCTCAGGCGGAATGCGCCGACCACGAGTAGGGGCAGGAAGAACATCCCGAACAGGCCGGTCCAGATCTTGCCCTTGGCGATGACAACTGCCGCCAGGCCCAGATTCACCACAGCGAAACAGACGATGAAGATGCGGACTTCGGTGCTGGGGTCGCGGCGGAAGTCGTTGATGTCCAATAGCCACAGCGGGTGGAATCCGAGTAGCAGCAGTCCGGTCACCGCGAGCGCGACGAAGACCGCGTCGACCGAGGTGCGGCCCTGTTCCTCCCAGTACACGTCGCGCAGGTAGAAGATCAGCGCGAATTCGTCGAGGGTCAGGGCCGCGCCGACACCGAAGACGGCGGCGAGCAGGCTCGCGGTGAGTGTGGTGGCGCTCTGGTACATGGTGACCATCCCGATGCCGGACAGCAGCACCAGGATGACCCCGAACACCATGTGGTGGATGTGCACACCGCCGGAGCGCACATTGCCCGGCCACCAGCGGACCTGCTTGCGGATCAACCGGACGCTGAGCCGGATCAGCAGGAAGCCGACGATGAACCCGAGGAGGAAGCACAGCAGCGGAAGGCGGCCGTGCCCGATCACATCGTCTTCGAGCCACCGTCGCATGGCCGCCTGCAAACCTCCGCCCGTATCGCCCTACTGCCCGAAACCGGCCCGCCGCAGCGCATCCGCCATCGAACCGCTCGGTGCGGGAGCGTTGCGCCGCTGGTTGCCCTGGTTGCGGCCCTGATTCTGCTGTCGACCCTGGCCCTGTTGCTTACCCTGTCCATTCTGCCGCTGCCCGCCGCGATCCTGTCCGCCGCGACCGCCTTGACCACGGCCGCGACCGCCGTCGCCCTTGGTCGCCGGACCCGGCTCATCGTCCAGCCGCAGCGACAGCCCGATGCGCTGGCGTGCGACGTCGACCTCGAGCACCTTCACCTTGACGACATCGCCGGACTTCACGACCTCGCGCGGATCCTTGACAAAGTTGTGCGACATGGCCGAGACGTGCACGAGTCCGTCCTGGTGCACGCCGATATCGACGAATGCACCGAATGCGGCCACATTGGTCACCACACCCTCGAGCACCATGCCCGGCTGCAGATCCGCGACCTTCTCCACGCCCGCCGCGAATTCGGCGGTCTTGAATTCCGGACGCGGGTCGCGACCCGGCTTCTCGAGTTCGGAGATGATGTCTGTGACGGTGGGGATACCGAATTTCTCATCGGTGAACTCGGCGGGCCGCAACGAACGCAACGCCGTGGTGTTGCCGATCAGTTCCGCCATGCCGCGTCCGGTCGATTCCAGGATGCGCCGCACCACCGGGTACGCCTCGGGGTGCACGGCGGAGGTGTCGAGCGGATCATCGCCGCCGCGGATGCGCAGGAAGCCCGCGCACTGTTCGAAGGCCTTGGGGCCCAGGCGCGGCACATTGAGCAGCGCGGTGCGGCTGCGGAAGGGACCGTGCTGATCACGGTGGGCCACAATGCTTTCGGCGATCGAATTGGCAACACCGGATACCCGCGACAGCAGCGGCACCGATGCGGTATTCACATCGACACCGACCGCGTTCACCGCATCCTCGACCACCGCACCCAACGAGCGCGCCAGCAGAGTTTCGGAGACATCGTGCTGGTACTGACCGACGCCGATGGACTTCGGGTCGATCTTCACCAACTCGGCCAGCGGGTCCTGCAAACGACGGGCGATGGATACCGCACCGCGCAGCGAGACGTCCATATCCGGTAGTTCCTGCGAGGCGTAGGCCGATGCGGAGTACACCGACGCGCCCGCCTCGGAGACCACGATCTTGGTCGGCTTGTTCTCCGGAATCCGCGAAATCAGCTCGGCGGCAAGGGCATCGGTCTCGCGCGAAGCGGTGCCGTTGCCGATGGCGATGAGCTCGACGCCGAACCGGGCGACCAGCGCGCCGAGTACGGCCAGAGACTTCTCGGTCTGGCCCTGCGGCTTGTGCGGGTAGATGACCTCGGTCGCGACGGCCTTGCCGGTGGCGTCGACGACGGCGACCTTCACACCGGTGCGGTAGCCCGGATCCAGGCCCATGGTGGTGCGGGTACCCGCGGGCGCGGCCAGCAGCAGGTCACGCAGATTCGCGGCGAAGATGTCGACGGCGTCCTTCTCGGCGGCCTGACGCAGGCGCATGCGGGTGTCGATACCAAGACTCACTTGCAGTTTCGTGCGCCACGCCCAGCGCACCGTATCCAGCAGCCAGGTGTCGGCCGCCCGGCCACGGTCGGCGATATCGAACTTCACCGCGATGCGGCCCTCGTAGACCGACCGCTCGCCCGGCGCCAACTCCTCGGTGTCGGGTTCGAGCTGCAGCTGCAAAATCTCTTCCTTCTCACCGCGCAGCAACGCGAGGATCCGGTGCGAGGGCAGCTTGCCGAACGGCTCGCTGAATTCGAAGTAATCGGCGAACTTCGCGCCCGCCTCCTCCTTGCCCGGCCGCACGCTCGAGCTGACCTGGCCGCGGTTCCACATCAGCTCACGCAGCTCGCCGACCAGGTCGGCGTCCTCCGCGAAACGCTCGACCAGGATGGCGCGGGCGCCGTCGAGCTGCTCGGCGGTGTACTGCGCGGGATCGGTGGACGGATCGCCGATCAACGCATCGGCGACGGGCTCGTGACCGGCCTCGCGCGCGATCTGCGCCTTGGTGCGCCGCTTCGGCTTGTACGGCAGATAGATGTCCTCGAGGCGGGCCTTGGTCTCGGCCATCATCAGCTGCCCGAGCAGCGCGTCGTCGAGTTTGCCCTGGCCCTTGATGGATTCGATGATCGCGCCGCGACGCTCGTCGAGTTCGCGCAGGTAGGTCAGGCGCTCGTCGAGCTGGCGGAGCTGGGCGTCGTCGAGGCCACCGGTGACCTCTTTTCGGTACCGCGCGATGAAGGGCACCGTCGAACCCGCATCCAGCAGCTCGACGGCGGCCCGGACCTGGGTCTCGCGCACGCCGAGCTCATCGGCGATGCGCCGGCCCACGCTGGCCAGAGCTGTGGTCGCGGCCGGTGCGGCGGCGGTCGTGTCGGTGTTCGTCGCTGAACTGGCGATCTCGGGCGCTGTCGTCACGCCCGAGACACTACCGTTGTCCCCTGACAAACGGCCCACGCCCAGGTAAACCGGCATGGTGATGCGTTGATTGCACGGTGTCAGTGCTGGTCCGGAAGGTCGGGTAAGGACTGCACAACTCGCGCTCCCCGCCTCCCCGGGTCTTTTGCCGGTCGTGGGTGCTCGAAGACTTTCGTCGCGGGCCAGCAGTCGAGTTGTCGGCAGAGTTTTGGACGTTCCCGACGAGTTACCCATGTGCTCACGAAATCAGTCGTCGCGGTTCGAAGATGCGAGCAGTTTTGCAGCCAGCTCACGCATTTCGGCCTTGCGGATCTTCCCGGTAACCGTCATCGGGAATTCTTCGACGATGTGCACGTAGCGCGGGATCTTGAAATGGGCGAGCTTGCCGGTGCAGAAGGCGCGGATCGCGTCGGCATCCAATGGTGTTGTGCCGTCCTTCATTCGGATCCAGGCCATCAGCTCCTCACCGTATTTCGGGTCGGGGACGCCGATCACCTGGGCATCGAGGATGTCCGGGTGGGTGTAGAGGAATTCCTCGATCTCGCGCGGGTAGATGTTCTCGCCGCCGCGGATCACCATGTCCTTGATCCGGCCGGTGATCGCGAGATACCCGTCGTCGTCCATGACGCCGATATCGCCGGTGTGCATCCAGCGGGCGGCATCGATGGCCTCGGCGGTCTTCTCGGGTTCGGACCAGTAGCCGAGCATGACCGAATAGCCGCGGGTGCACAGCTCGCCGGGTTCGCCGCGCGGCACAGTCAAACCTGTTGCGGGATCGACGATTTTTACCTCCAGGTGTGGGCCGACCCGGCCGACGGTCGCAGTGCGGCGGTCGATGCCGTCGTCGCGACGGGTCTGGGTCGATACCGGAGAGGTTTCGGTCATGCCATAGCAGATGCACACCTCGCTCATGCCCATGCGATCGATCACCCGCTTCATCACCTCGACCGGGCATGGCGATCCGGCCATGATGCCGGTGCGCAAGCTGGAAAGGTCGACGTGTTTGCCCGAATCCAGTTCCGCGAGTACAGCGATGAACATCGTCGGCACGCCGTAGAGCGAGGTGCACCGCTCCGCGGCGACCGCATCCAGGGTTGCGACCGGATCGAAGGCGGGTGCCGGAATCACCACGGCCGCACCGTGACTGGTGCTCGCCAGGTTGCCCATGACCATGCCGAAGCAGTGGTAGAAGGGCACCGGCACGCAGATCCGGTCCTGTTCGGTATAGCCACAGAGTTCGCCGACGAAGTAGCCGTTGTTGAGGATGTTGTGGTGGCTCAACGTCGCACCCTTGGGAAAACCCGTTGTGCCGGAGGTGTACTGGATGTTGATCGGGTCGTCCATGGACAACGTCGCGGCGATCTTCGCGAGTCGTTCGCCGTCGACATCGGACTGCGCCACCGCATCCCATTCGGGAGTTCCGAGTACCAGCACTTGTTCCAGGCCAGGACAATTCGGCCGGACCTGCTCGATCATGGCGACGTAGTTGGAGGTCTTGAATTCCGGCGCGGCGATCAGCATGCGCACACCGGCTTGGCGCAGCACATATTCCAGTTCGCTGGTGCGGTAGGCCGGATTGATATTGACCAGGATCGCACCGAGTTTCGCGGTCGCGTACTGGGTGAGGAACCATTCCGCGCAGTTCGGGGCCCAGATGCCGACCCGGTCGCCCTTGGCGATACCGCGTTCGGCCAATCCGGTGGCCAGTGCGTCGATCGCGGTCGCGAGTTCGCGATAGGTCCAGCGGCGACCGGATGGACAGTCCACCAGGGCTTCTCGGTCCGCATAGGCGGCGGCCATGCGATCGAAGTCATCGCCGATGGTGTCCCCGAGCAGCGGGGTTTCCGCCGTGCCGGATGTGTAACTCGCCAGTGCCGACATCACCGAACCCCCTGCTGCCGCAGGATGAACCGCTGCACCTTGCCGCTGGGCGTCTTGGGCAGCGCGTCCACGAAATGCACCTTGCGTGGATAGGCGTGCGCGGCGAACTTGCGTTTCACCAGGGTCTGCAATTCGGCCTCGAGTTCGGCATTCCCTTCGAAACCGTTGCGCAGCACCACGAATGCCTCGAGCACTTCACCGCGCAATTCGTCGGGCATGCCGACCACCGCGGCCTCGACCACCCGCTCATCCAGCACCAGCACGCTCTCGACCTCGAACGGGCCGATGCGGTATCCGGCCATGATGATCACATCGTCGTCGCGGGCCGAGAAGTGGAAGAATCCGTCCGCATCCTGGGATCCGGCGTCCCCGGTCAGATACCAGCGGCCGTCGGCGGTATAGCGCTGGGCGGTGCGTTCCGGGGCGTCGAGGTAGCCGAGGAACCACAGCAGCGGGCTGCGTCGGGTATCGATGGCGACTCGGCCCAGTTCGCCCACCGGAGCTTCGACGTCGGCGTCGTCTGCGAGCACCGCGCAATGCCAACCCGGCATCGTCCGGCCCATCGAGCCCGCGGGTGCGTCCACCCGCAGCGCATCGTGCCAGGAATTGCAGATGAGCATGCCGTGCTCGGTCTGCCCGTAGTGGTCGCGCACCGCGACGCCGAGTGTTTCGACCGACCACGTCACCACATCCGGGGTCAGCGGTTCGCCTGCGGACGAGGCGCGCCGCAACCGGAGATCCGTTGGGGCGGCAGCACTATCGGCACGCAATGCGCGGTAGACCGTCGGCGCGGCGGTGAAGTTGGTGACGCCGAAGCCGTCGAGCACCTGCCAGGTCAGCGGCGCGGAGAAGGCGGCATGCAGCAGCAGGCTGCGGATACCGGAGGCCAGCGGGCTCAGAATCGCCCAGTACAGCCCGTACGCCCAACCCGGATCCGCCGCATTCCAGTAGACGTCGTCCGCGCGCACGTCCAACGAAAACTCTTGGTACGCATGGAATGCCGCGAGTGCCCGCACCGGAATCGGCACGCCCTTCGGAGTGCCCGTCGTGCCGCTGGTGAACAGCTGCACCAGCAGCCCATCCCCGCCGACCACCACAGCGGCCGCGCGCGGGTCGTCGGCGGAATAAGCGGCAAGCAGATCCGCAAGCCGCAGCGGCGCCTCAGCCGCGAGCTCTGCGACCGTCGGATCGTGTGCCCCGATGGACCCAGCGATTATCGGATTGTCCGCCTCCGGCCGATCGACGGAGTGATGCACGTGCTCGGCGGCATCTCCGGTCGCTCGCGCATCGCCACCGCCCTGCGCATTGGTCGCATCGGCCGCGGGACTGTCAGCGACTGCCCGGCCGTTCCCGGCAATGATGACGCGCCAGGGCGGATCGGCCGGAATGTCGTCGCCCGGCACCAACTTTGTCGCCTGATCCGCGTCGGCGATGACGATCGTCGTGCCGCTCGCCTCGAGCCGGAAGGCGATGGCGGGTGGGGCGAATGCGGTGAAGAGCGGGACGTGGACCGCGCCGCGACGCCAGATGCCCAGCAGTGCGACCACCAGGTCGGCGGATTTCGACATCAGGGTGGCTACGCGGTCGCCGGGTTCGACACCGAGGTCGGCGAGGGCGACGGCGAAGCGCTGGGAGCGCTCGCGCAGCTCGCCGTAGGTGAGGTTGGTCGAGGTCAGGTCGGGGTCGACGATGGTGAACGCGGTGCGGTCGGCGGGGTGCCGGTCGCACAGCAGATCCGCTGCGCTGACGTCGGGTCCGTCGTAGGTCTCCAGTAGCTCGCGCACGCGCGCGTTCAGGTCCGCGGTCATCTCGCCTCTCCTCATCGGTGATCCAGGCCACCTCGTCTCCAATAGGATGTGGGTCACATCACGTTCGGCACTACCCCCGAAAAGGGGTGAGTCTTTTGACCCACACCACCGCGCTGCTGCGGCCGCGCGACGGCGATGCGCTGCGCGCCGAGATCCGCTGGGTGGCGAACAAGGCCGGCGTGCCGGTCGTTTTCGGGGGCGAGGTGCACGATGATGCGCTGCTGCTCACCGAATTCGTCGGCACCGTCACCAATGGCCTGCGCGGACTGACCGTGCTGCGCACCTCCGGGCTGGGCGGCCGGGTGATGGATATGCGCCGGCCCGCCTCGGTCGCCGACTACCGCAATGCCTCCGAGATCACCCATCACTACGACGGTCCGGTCTCCGGCGAACGCATCCGCTCGGTGCTCGCGGTGCCCGTGGTGGTCGACGATCGCTCCCGCGCGGTGCTCTACGCCGCCAACCGCGGCGGCACACCGCTCGGCGACCGCATCGCCGATCTGGTCGTCGCGGCCAGCCGACGCCTGGCCACCGAAATCACCGTCCGCGACGAGGTGGACCGCCGCCTGCGCCTGCTGGAAATGACGACTCCCGCGCCCGAGACCGCACCCGCCGTCGCCGAGGAACTCCGCGAGATCAATGCCGAACTTCGCGGCGCGGCGCGCTCGGCCGAGGACGAACGCCTACGCGAACGCCTGCACTCGGTGTGTGAACGCCTCACCCGAGTCCTGGTCGGGGATCCACCCGCGGACGCCCCGCGCCTGTCCCGACGGGAACTCGACGTGCTGTCCCAGATCGCGCTCGGCTGCACCAATCACGAAGCTGCCCAACGCCTTTCGCTCGGACCGGAGACGGTCAAGAGCTATCTACGCAACGCGATGACCAAACTCGACGCACATTCCCGCCACGAGGCCGTTGTCACCGCTCGGCGCTTCGGTCTGCTGCCCTGACCAACTCCCGCGCACGCATTCGCACGCCGCGAAAAGAATCTCGGACGATCCGATGCGCGGCGTGCGAATTCATGCGCGGCACAATGACCGTCAGCGGCCGCCGGTGCAGACGCCTTCGGGGGTGTACTGGCAAGGGCGCTCGTTCCGGCCTTTGTATTGCCCGTGGTTACTGCTACGGCCGCGCTGACCTGCGCTGTTGCGGCTACGGCCAGCATCGGGCTCATGGGTGTCCCGATCGGCGGCGAGTCTGACTTCGACCAGTTCGGGCGCGGCCAGATCCGATAAGACGATCATCGCGCCACCGATCAGAGTGGAGACCACCGCCCGACGCACTGTCCCGAAGCGAGCCACTGTCACCATAGCCACCTACCGTTCACCGTTGATTAATGTGCCGTTAATTAACGATACATTCGATAGGGCGTCGAGTCTGTGGTTTTATTCCTCGAGCAGATCCGGACGCCGTTCGCGCGTCCGGGCAAGTGACTGTTCGCGTCGCCACGCGGCGACCTTGGCGTGATCACCGGAGAGCAGAATCGGCGGCACTTCGAGGCCGCGCCAGGAGACGGGGCGCGTATAGCTCGGCCCTTCGAGCAGTCCGTCGGAGAACGAATCCTCTTGGTGGGACTGCTGATTGCCGAGAACGCCAGGGAGTAGGCGGACCACAGCCTCGGCCATCACGAGGACTGCGGCTTCGCCACCGATCAGAACGTAGTCGCCGATGCTGACCTCTTCGACACGAACCCGGCGGGCGGCATCGTCGAAGACGCGTTGATCGATGCCTTCGTAACGGCCGCAAGCGAATACGAGGTGCTTCTCGCTCGCCCAGCGTTGCGCGGTGGCTTGAGTGAAGGGCACTCCGGCGGGGGTCGGCACCACGAGCAGGGCGTCGTCGGGGCATACCTCGTCGAGGGCGTCACCCCAGACGGTCGGCTTCATGACCATGCCCGGCCCACCGCCGTAGGGCGAATCGTCGACGGACTTGTGCACGTCGTGCGTCCAGCGACGCAGATCGTGCACGTCGAGGGAGATCAGGCCCTTGTCGATGGCCTTGCCCAGCAACGCCGTTCGCAGCGGCTCCAGATACTCCGGAAAAATTGTGACGACATCGAGTTTCATGCTGTCCTCTGTTCCCGGTGGACCGGCGATCCGCTACTCCGGATCGAGCAGACCCTCGGGCGGATCGATGACGACCAGTTGATCGGCCAGCGACACCGTCGGCACGATCGCGGTGACGAACGGGATCAGGATCTCCCTGCCGTCATCGGCGGCGCGCACCGAAAGCAGTTCTCCCGCAGCCGAATGCAGCACCTCGGTGACTTTGCCGACCACAGTGCCATCGGTGAGTTGGACGGTCAGTCCCTCCAACTCGTGGTCGTAGAACTCGTCCGGATCCTCCGACGGCGGCAGCTCCGCACTCTCCACCACGAACAGCGTGCCGCGCAGTGCATCGGCGGCGGTACGGTCGCTGACCCCGACGAGCTGCACGAGAAGCCGGCCCGAATGCTCTCGGGCCGACTTCACGGTGAATTCACGAACTTCTTTGGATCGCGCCCGCCCGCGCAGCCGCACACCGGGTGCGAACCGCGCATCGGGATCGTCGGTACGTACCTCGACAACCAACTCGCCGCGCACACCGTGCGATTTGGCGACCCGGCCTACGACGAGTTCCATCAAGCGTCGGTATCGACCACGTCGACCCGGATACCCCGACCGCCGATCCCGGCGACGAGGGTGCGCAGCGCGGTCGCGGTACGACCACCGCGACCGATCACCTTGCCCAGATCATCGGGGTTGACGTGCACCTCTACGGTGCGTCCGCGGCGGCCGGTGATCAGCTCGACCCGGACATCATCCGGATTCGCGACAATGCCGCGAACCAGGTGTTCCACGGCATCGGCGACGACGGCGCTCATGACTGCGCCTCGCTAGCGCTCGGCTCCGTCATGATCGCCGTTGGCGCTGTGCCTATGGTTCGCTCGCTGCGCTCGCTCACGGTTACTCGGCAGCCTCGGTCTCGGCGGCCTCGTCCTTCTTGGCGGCCTTCTTCTTGGGGGTGACGGCCTCGGCGACCGGCTCGTTGTCGGCGGCGGCCAGCGCGGCGTTGAACAGGTCCAGCTTGGACGGCTTCGCGGGCTTCACCTTCAGGGTGCCCTCGGCGCCCGGCAGGCCCTTGAACTTCTGCCAGTCGCCGGTGATCTCCAGCAGGCGCTGCACGGCCTCGGTCGGCTGCGCGCCGACACCCAGCCAGTACTGCACCCGCTCGGAGTTGATCTCGATCAGCGAGGGCTCTTCCTTCGGGTGGTACTTGCCGACGTTCTCGATGGCGCGGCCGTCACGACGGGTGCGAGCGTCCGCGATGACCACGCGGTACTGCGGGTTGCGGATCTTGCCGAGACGGGTGAGCTTGATACGAACAGCCATGTGCTGATCTGCCTTTCAGTGGTTGGTCACGGCGCAATTCAGCGACCCGCACGGTCTGCGAGCCCGGTTTTGCGCTTGGAGTGTGTGACCGCCGCGCGGTACGTAACCGGAGACGGGCTGACACTTGTCCAGGAAGGACGGTGGTCCATTCTGCCAGACCGGTCCCCCGCTCCTGAAATCGCGTCGTCGGTAAACGAACGACCGCCCGGCACGGATAACTACACCATGAGGATCTTCAGAAGGCGCCGTCGGCGCGCGCGGGGCGAGGTTGCCGAGGCCGCCGCCGAAATCGGCGGTTTCGCGGTCCTGGAACCCGACCTCATGCAGGCCGCTGTCGGCGGTATACGCGGCGTGATCAGCGGGATCGCGAACCTGCTCAGCTGAGGGTTACACGGTTCGATAGCGCAGCAGTACGACGCCGGACCGGAAGTTACGGCTCTCGGTCAGCGCAGATCCGCCGTGTTGACTGTGATCGGAACAGGTCCCGGGGCCACTGCCGTCTCGCCCGCCGCGACGTATACCTCCTGACGGTATCCGCTCTCACCGAGCCGATAGCCCCAGAAACGTGCCGGCTTGTCCTCGGGCAACTCGACAACCCACAGGTACGGGACACGCGCGGCCGCGTATGCGGCGATCTTTGTATCGCGCTCCTCGCGGGTACTGCCCGGAGACCACACCTCGACGGCCAGCACGAGGTCGTCGGGCGCGAAGCTGGTGTGGTTGATGTCGACATTCACTACAGCGATATCGGGAATGACCCCGGTTCGGAAAGCTGTGCTGATCCGCACAGCTACCGCCGGCAGTACATTCAAATCGCTCCGTCCCGCGGCCCGTAGCGCGTCGCGCAACAGAATCGCCAACTCCAACGACGCATACTGATGCGGACCGCCGGGTGCTGGCGTCATGTAGAGGTACCCCAGGATGAGTTCGATTCGAGATCCATCGGACGGCTGCTCTTCGGCCAGCCAGTCTTCCGCAGTCGTTGGGCCCAAGGGATGAATCATCGCAACGTCGGCGCTCATCGTCATGTCCCGTCCGATCTCCGTCGCCTGCGAGCATCACCATGCGATTTTGTCTGGCATGCAAACTCGAGTTTCCATCGTAACCTGACCATTGTCACCGCTGGAGATGTCACAGCATCGACCAGACGATGCGGTACCAGCTGATTCAGGGGCAGGGTGTCGGCGACTGCGGTAGTCGACATGAAGGGGCTGCCCACTAGATTCGCCAGCCGAGCGGGCGAAGAGTGATCTGCCGCGGTAGGCCTTCACCAGAGCGGCCCATTACTCGGCCAAGGAATGGGTGCTCAGGTCAAACCGGCTCAGCGGACCAGCGGGGCGAGGGTGCGTCCGGCAAGATCCACGGCGCCCGGCTCGTGGCCGTTCGTCACCATGTTGACGATGAGACCCTGCACACCCTGGTCGAGCACCTTGGTCTGCAGTTGCTCGGCGACTTCGGCTGGGCTGCCGACGAATTGGCGGTCGGCGATGGTTTGCTTGCGCTCGTCCTCCGAGATGGTGGACAGGTCGACGCCGATGCCGCGCAGAAGATCGTGCTGTTGTTTGCGTGCACGGTCGCCGTCTTCATCGATCATCAGGAAACAGAGGTAGCTGACCTCCAAAGTCTCTGGGTCACGGTCGATTTCGGCACCGCGCTGGTGCAGTGCCTCGATTTTGCGCGGCAGTTCGGAGGCATTGCAGATGATGTTGATGTGGTCGGCGAAGCGGGCGGCCAGCGCGAAGGTCTTCTTCTCGCCGCCGCCGCCGAGCAGAATGGGCAGGTCATTGCGCAGCCGCGGCTCGTTCATGGCGTTCTCGGTGTGATACCACTTGCCGTCGAAGGTCGAGTGTTCACCGCGCAGCATCGGGGTGATGATCCGCAGCGCCTCGTCGAGCCGCTGGAATCGTTCGGTGAAGGTGCCGAATTCGAACCCGTAGGACTGGTGTTCGAGCTCGAACCAGCCGGCTCCGATGCCGAGTACCGCCCGTCCGCCGCTCACCAGATCCAGGGTGGTGACGGTCTTGGCGAGCAGGGCGGGATTGCGGTAGTTGTTGCCGGTTACCAACGCCGACAACTGAATTCGTTCGGTGGACGCAGCGATTCCGGACAGTGCGGTGTAGGCCTCGAGCATCGGCTCACTCGGCTCGCCGAGACCGGGCAGCTGGTAGAAGTGATCCATGACGAAGACCGTGTCGAAACCGGCGGCTTCGGCCTCCCTGGCCTGCGCGACCACGGTCGGAAAGAGTTCGCTGACGGGCTGGCCATAACTGAAGTTGGGCATCTGATAACCGAGGCGAATGGTCATAACCCGACCCTACGCGCGCCCCACCCGCCTTCCCGATCTTGGCCACATAAACCCGCTGACCTGAGAGTCTGTCGTACAGCGGCTGACAACCTCGCACAAGCTACAGCCCGCGCGCGGTGTGGTGGGTCAGCGGTGGCCGGTGACCGGATTGTGGGTTTTGACGAGGCGGCCACGCAGGATGACGTACTGGGGGTCGTTGAGGGCGGCCGGGTTGATGCGCGGATCTTCCTGGTAGACAACGAGATCCGCTGGCGCACCGGCCTCGATGCCCGGTCGGCCGAGCCAAGTGCGGGCGTTCCAGGAGGCAGCGCCGAGGGCGTCGTGGTTCGACAGGCCCGCCCCGGACAGGGCGGCGATTTCGTCGGCAATGCGGCCGTGGCGGATGGAGCCACCCGCATCGGTGCCCGCGAAAATCGGAACGCCCGCATCGTGCGCATTGGCGACGGTGCGCCGGACGCGCGCGTGCAGATCGCGCATATGTGCGGCATAGATGGGGAATTTGCCTGCGCTGTCGGCGATTCCGGGGAAAGTATCGATATTGATCAGCGTCGGGACCAGCGCGGTGCCCCGTTCGACCATCAACTCGATGGTGTCGTCGGTGAGGCCGGTACCGTGTTCGAGGCAGTCGATGCCCGCGTTGATCAGGCCGGGCAGGGCGTCCTCGCCGAAGACGTGTGCCGTCACCCGCGCGCCGTTGGCGTGCGCGGCGTCGATCGCCTCCTTCAGGATCGAGTCGCTCCACAGCGGCCGCAGATCGCCCGCCGACCGGTCGATCCAGTCGCCGACGATCTTCACCCAGCCGTCGCCGAACCGAGCCTGTTCGGCGACGATCTCCGGCAGATCGCGCTCGTCGTCGAGTTCGATGCCGAGTTCCCGGATATACCGCCGCGGTCGGGCGATATGGCGGCCCGCGCGAATGATCCGCGGCAGTTCCTCGTGCTCATCGATGAAATGCGTATCGATCGGTGACCCAGCATCGCGCAGCAGCAGCGCACCCGCGTCCCGCTCGGTCTCGGCCTGAGCGATCGCGCCCTCGCGATCCTCGTGGCCTCCGCCGTACCGGATGCCGACGTGGCAGTGCGCATCGACGAGTCCGGGCACGATCCACCCTGTGCCGCACAGTGTTTCGGCCCCCGCGACGGGCTCGAACGACACCAGCCCATCCCGCACCCACAGGTCACGCACCTCGTCATCAGGGAGAACCACACCCCGCAGATGCACACCAACCTCCTCGACCGTCGTCGGCACCTAACCTACTGCCCACCCCTTTGACGGTCACCCCGCCCGCATGCGGCAGCGCTCCCAGCCGACGTTCGTCAGCCGAGCATGGCGGGCTGGCCGTTACCTTGCGCCGCAACGGCGTTGCGGAAGGCGGAGCCGCCTACTTCTTGGGGAAGTTCAGCTTCGACAGGTCGAAACCCTCGAGCCCAGGCGGCAGCTGGTCCAGTCCGGCGGGCATTCCGGACAGATCCGGCATCCCTGCGGGCATTCCGGGCATGCCGGGGAACCCGCCGCGCACCTTCGGCGGTGTCGGCCCGCGGCCACCCTTCTTACCCTTCTTGCCCTTCTTCGCGTTGGCCCGTCGCGAGCCGGGCAGCCCCATTTGGCGGCCCATCATGGCCATCATCTTCTTGGCCTCGAAGAAGCGGTCGACGAGTTGGTTGACCTCGGAGACCTGCACGCCGGAACCGTTGGCGATGCGCAGGCGGCGAGATGCGTTGATGATCTTCGGGTTCGCGCGCTCGGCCGGGGTCATACCGCGGATGATCGCCTGCACCCGGTCGAGCTGCTTATCGTCGACCTGGGCCAGCACATCCTTCATCTGGCCCGCACCGGGCAGCATGCCGAGCAGGTTGCCGATGGGGCCCATCTTGCGGATCGCGAGCATCTGATCGAGGAAGTCCTCGAGCGTCATCTCGCCGCTGCCGATCTTGCGGGCGGCTTCTTCGGCCTGCTGCTGGTCGTAGACCTGTTCGGCCTGCTCGATCAGGCTCAGCACGTCACCCATGCCGAGGATGCGCGAGGCCATCCGGTCCGGGTGGAAGACGTCGAAGTCCTCGAGCTTCTCACCGGTGGAGGCGAACATGATCGGCGCACCGGTCACATTGCGGACCGACAGCGCGGCACCACCGCGGGCGTCACCGTCGAGCTTGGTGAGTACGACACCGGTGAAGCCGACGCCGTCGCGGAAGGACTCCGCGGTGTTGACGGCGTCCTGACCGATCATCGCGTCGAGTACGAACAGCGTCTCGTCGGGCTTCACGGCATCGCGGATGCCAGCGGCCTGCGCCATCAACTCGGCGTCGATACCGAGACGACCGGCGGTATCGACGATGACCACGTCGTACTGCTTGCTGCGCGCCTCGGCGACACCGGCCTCGGCCACCGCGACCGGATCTGCCGCCGAGATGCCCAGCGGATTCTCGCCGCCGCCGATGGAGGTGCCGGGATGCGGCGCGAAGACGGGCGCACCCGCGCGCTCACCGACCACCTGGAGCTGGGTGACCGCGCCGGGGC
Organism: Nocardia sp. NPDC102475; assembly: GCF_055584605.1. Taxonomy (NCBI): domain Bacteria; kingdom Bacillati; phylum Actinomycetota; class Actinomycetes; order Mycobacteriales; family Nocardiaceae; genus Nocardia; species Nocardia sp. NPDC102475. Next base: position 142,986 of record NZ_JBVJLS010000018.1, read on the forward strand.
GCTGCAGGTCACAGGCCACCAGCAGCGGCTGATGTCCCTGTCCCCTGAGCCATTTCGCGAGCTTGCCCGCCAGGGTGGTCTTACCGGAACCCTGCAGACCGGCGAGCATGATCACCGTCGGCGGGTTCTTGGCGAGGGTCAGCCTGCGGGTTTCGCCACCGAGGATTCCGACGAGTTCCTCGTTGACGATCTTGACGACCTGCTGGGCCGGATTGAGGGCGGCGGAGACCTCCGCGCCCTTGGCCCGCTCCTTGATCTTGGCGATGAAACCGCGCACCACGGGCAGCGCGACGTCGGCTTCGAGCAGGGCGAGGCGGATCTCGCGACAGGTGGCGTCGATGTCGGCCGGTGACAGACGCCCCTTACCGCGAAGATCCTTGAGGGCACCGGTAAGCCGGTCGGACAGGGATTCGAACACCGATCGCGCTCCTGATCTCGTGGGACGTCACTTGGTATCCCAGGGTAATGGGACTGCCCACCTGTTCGCGCAAGCGGTGCTCGCTTCGTGGCATTATTCCATCGCGCGGCGGCGCGGCCTGGCGGTTTTGCGGTAGTCGTGGTTCTCCAGAGCAACCATGAAAACCGCCTCCCGACCGGTGAGGCCGAGCTCGAGGGCCAGGTCGTCGAGCATGGCCCAGTCCGTGCCTGTCGGCACATCGTGGGTGGCAACGGTGGTGGCAATCGTCATAGCGGTCACAGCCTGCTGACCGGTCAGTGTCCGGCCGGGCAGCCAGGAGACCACCCACCGATCACCGCCGACGCAGCGCGCCATATGCGTGGTCTCGTCACTCGTCATCATCGACGCCGAAACGACTTCAATTGCCACCGACCTGCTCCCCTCATGCTCGCGATAGCCAGACGCTCTGATAGTAGGGTGCGCCGGGCCCGCCGCATACGCTTTCAGCAAATCATGTGCAAATGTCAATCACTCCGTCAGGAGTTCGAGCTGGTACCGGGTGGTCCGACTCCCTCCGGAGGCTTCGGGGCGGGCCGCGGGACCACGGCCAGAACCGCCTTTTCGACGGTTTCGCGACGCTCCGGAATGTCGACGCCGAGGTCGAGACCGAAGGCGTCGACCACCGCGGAACCCATGGTCACCACCTTCGCCCAGCGCACATCGGCACCGCATTCGGCAAACACCGCGGCCAGACGGCTGAGCAGGCCGATCCGGTCCTCGGCACGCAATTCGAGGACCACCTGGCCGGGCGTCGACGCCGCCGACCAGATCACCCGGGGCTGCGCCTGCGCGTACGGGCTCGGGCGAGTACCTGTGGCCTCGCGCTCCCGCTTCGCCAGCACCGCGGACAGATCCAGATCGCCCGCGGTCGCCCGGATCAGCTCCTGCCGCAGCAGTCCGCCGTCCGGCGGATCGCCGAACTTCGGGGAGACCACGAAAGTATTGATGGCCGAGCTACCTTCGCTGCCGACAGTTGCCGAGAGCACCCGCAGCGAATGCAGGGCCAACACCCCGGCGGCATCCGAGAGCAGGCCAGGCGTATCCGGCGCGATCACCGTGACCGTGTAGGTGTACTTGCCCTCGCCGGGCCGCAGATCGACGTGCACCCCACCCGCCGCGGCCCTGGCCAGCAGGTCCGGTGCGATCGGCTCCGGCTCCGGCAGCTGATCCCCCGCCATGACCAGGCGGCAGCGCCGCACGAGTTCCCCGATCAGCGAGGCTTTCCAATCACCCCACACGCCCGGTCCGGTGGCCAGCGAATCGGCCTCGGCCAGGGTGTGCAGCAGTTCGAGCAGTTGCACGTCGCCGCCGAGGGCATCGACGACCAGTTGCACGGTGTCGGGATCGGCCAGATCGCGGCGAGTCGCGGTGTCGGGCAATAACAGATGGTGGCGCACGATGGCGCTGAGCGTGCGCACGTCCGATGGCCACAGGCCCAGACGCCGTCCGATATGGGTGGCCAGTTCGGCGCCGACAATGCTGTGGTCACCGGCGCGTCCCTTGCCGATATCGTGCAGCAGCGCACCGAGCATCAGCAGGTCGGGACGGGCGACGCGGGTGCTCAAGGCGCTCGCATAGGCGACCGTCTCCATCAGGTGCCGGTCCACGGTCCAGGTGTGCAGGGCATCGCGCGGCGGCAGGTCGCGCACCGCACCCCATTCGGGAAGCAGCCTGCCCCACAAGCCCGTTCGGTCCAGTGCCTCGACCGCATCGATGACGCCGCGACCCGCGCCGAGCAGGATCAACAGGTCGTTGACCGCGTCCTTGGGCCAGGGTTCGCGCAGCTCCGGCGCATCCTCGGAAAGCCGGTTCAGGGTGGTCGCGGACATCGGCAGCCCGGTCTGCGCCGACGCCGCGGCCACCCGCAGAATCAGTCCGGGATCGCGCTGCGGCCGCGCATCCCGGGCCAACACAACCTCCCCCGCATGTTCGACCACCCCCTCATCGAGTGGTCGGCGAACCGGCATGCGGCGCAGTCGCGCGAGACCACGACGCGGTAGCGCATTGGCGGCGGTGCGCAGACCGACATCGACCGAGTAACTCACCGTCCGCGCCGAATCGCTCAGTGTGCGAGCGAGATCGAAACGGTCACCGATGCGCAAGGCCGCGCCGATCTCGTCGGCATCCTGGGCGCGCAGCTGATCGCGCGCCCGGCCGGCCACCCGATGCAGCTCCGTGCGAACATCCAGCAAACGGCGCCGCGCATGTTTCACCCCACCGCCCGGCACATCCGGCCCGAGACCCGGCATCGCATCCGTCAGCTGTGCGATGGCCAGCGCGTCGAGCAGTTGGATATCGCGCAGTCCGCCGCGCCCGTTCTTCAGATCGGGTTCGGCACGATGGGCGATCGCACCGCTGCGATCCCACCTGGTCTCGGCCTGTTCGATCAATTCGTCGAAGCGCGAACGGATTCCGGTCCGCCACTCCCGGCGCACCCCGCCGATCAGCAGATTGCTCAACTCGATATCGCCGACGATATGCCTGACCTCGAGCATGCCGAGGGCCGCGATGAGATCGTCGGAGGCCACGCGCAATGCCTGCGGCACGGTGCGCACGCTGTGGTCGAGCTTGATATGCGCGTCCCACAGCGGATACCAGAGCTGATCGGCCACCTCGGCCACCCGCGCCGGATCGACGTCATCGTGCAGCAACACCAGATCCAGATCGGAATACGGCAGCATCTCCTTGCGTCCGAGTCCGCCGACGGCGACCACGGCCAGACCGCTGTCGCGGCCGATGCCGAGTTCGGTGCCCTTGGTAGTCAGCCACAGTTCGAACAGATCGACCAGCGCCGAACGCAGGGATTCCGCGTCCAGACGCGGATTACGGGGCAGTCCACCCTCGAGCAATTGATTGCGTGCCCGGACCAGGTCGGCCGCGCCGTTGGAGACGTTGTCGGTTACATGTCTGCCATCTTGCTCGTGACTACCCACAAACCACCGTCCATCCAGATGCGTACGGCCCCGCCCCGACCGGGCTATCCGGTGGGAGCGGGGCCGCCGCTCGATTTCGATTTTCCGTTTACAGAGCGTCGGTCCCGCGTTCGCCCGTCCGCACCCGGATGATCGCTTCCACCGGCGTCACCCAGACCTTGCCGTCACCGATCTTGCCGGTGCGGGAGGCCTCGACGATCACCTCGACGACCCTGTCGACCGACGCATCGTCCACGACAACCTCGACCCGAACCTTCGGAACGAAATCCACCGAGTACTCAGCGCCGCGGTAGACCTCGGTGTGCCCCTTCTGGCGGCCGTAGCCCTGCACCTCGCTGACGGTCATGCCCAGCACACCAGCCTGCTCGAGCCCGGATTTGACGTCCTCGAGAGTGAACGGTTTGACGATTGCGGTGATCAGTTTCATGTCGTCATGCCTCCTTGACGGCGGTACGTGCCGTGCCACCCACAGCAGCGAAATCGTATGCCGTTTCAGCGTGCTCGGACTCGTCCATGCCCACCGACTCGGCTTCCTCGCTGGCGCGCAGCCCAATGGTGAACTTCACGATATAGGCAATGATCAGGCTCGCGATGAAGGAGAACGCAAGTACCGCACCGGCGCCGACGGCCTGACGCCACAGCTGGTCGAAACCGCCGCCGTAGAACAGGCCGGTCTTGCCCGCGCCCGCCTCCGGCGCGGCGACCAAGCCGACCATCAGGGTGCCGATGATGCCGCCGACGAGGTGCACGCCGACCACGTCGAGCGAGTCGTCGAAGCCGAACTTGAACTTCAGGCCGACCGCCAGCGCGCAGATCGCACCGGCCACGAAGCCGATCACCAGGGCGCCGACCACGTTGACCGAGGAACACGACGGGGTGATCGCGACCAGACCGGCCACCACACCCGAGGCCGCGCCCAGCGAGGTGGGCCTGCCGTCGCGGATCTTCTCCACCAGCAGCCAGGCCAGCATCGCGGCACAGGTCGCGAGGGTGGTGGTAATGAAGGTCGAACCGGCCAGACCACCCGAGGAAACCGCGGAACCGGCGTTGAAGCCGAACCAGCCGAACCACAGCAGACCGGCACCGAGCATCACGAACGGCAGGTTGTGCGGACGGAACGGAGTCTTCGGCCAGCCCTTGCGCTTGCCGAGCACCAGCACCAAGGCCAGGCCCGCCGCACCGGCGTTGATATGGACCGCGGTACCACCGGCGAAGTCGACCGCCAGCAGTTTGTTCGCGATCCAGCCGCCTTCGTGCACGACATTGCCGTCGGCGTCCTTGACGTCGAAGTCGAAGACCCAGTGCGCGATCGGGAAGTAGACGACCGTCGCCCAGATACCGGCGAACAGCAGCCAGGAGCCGAACTTCAGGCGGTCTGCGACCGCACCCGAGATGAGGGCAACCGTGATGATCGCGAACATCAACTGGAACGCGACGAACACGGTCGCGGGGATCGTGCCCGCGAGCGGGATGTTGACTGCCGCAGTGGTGACAGCGCCGCTGGCGTCCTTGACCTCGGCAACCGAATTGCCGCCGATCAGACCCTTGAGACCAAAGAACTGCGCCGGATCGCCGATCACGCCGAACTTGTTGTCACCGAATGCGGTCGAGTATCCGTATAGCGACCACAGCACGCCGACCAGACCCATGGCACTGATGCTCATCATGATCATGTTGAGCACGTTCTTGGAGCGGACCATGCCGCCGTAGAAAAACGCCAGGCCAGGCGTCATCAACAACACGAGCGCTGAACTGGCCAGCATCCAGGCGGTGTCACCGGTGTCCGGTGCACCGGTAAGGGGAAAAGCCACCTTAATGTCCTCCTCATCTCGGGCCCTGCCGACTCCGGCAATTGGACCTGCACAGAAGGGTCCTCATTCGGTGTTTCATCCGTGATGATGCTGTGTTTCACCTAAGTGAACGCGTGGGGCAGTTGTGTTGCTACCACGTTTCCCGGCGCACACAGCCGCTTCATCGCCGGTGTGCGATGCGTGTCGGAGCAAACCGACAGCTGTTTGGCGAGGAGAAGGATTCGGTGGCCGCGGAACTAGCCGAGCAACGCGTCCACGAAGGCGCCGGGCTCGAAAGGAGCGAGGTCGTCGGCGCCCTCACCGAGGCCGACCAGTTTCACCGGAACGCCGAGTTCGTGCTGCACCTGGAAGACGATGCCGCCCTTGGCCGTGCCGTCCAGTTTGGTGAGCACGACGCCGGTGATATCGACCACATCCGCGAAGACGCGCGCCTGCATGAGGCCGTTCTGGCCGACGGTGGCGTCCAGGACCAGCAGGACCTCGTCGACCGCGGCCTTCTTCTCCACGACGCGCTTGACCTTGCCGAGCTCGTCCATCAGACCGGTCTTGGTGTGCAGCCGGCCCGCGGTATCGATCATGACGACATCGACGCCGCCCTCGATGCCCGCGCTGACCGCGTCGAAGGCGACGGCAGCCGGATCCGCGCCCTCCTTGCCACGGACGGTATGTGCACCGACCCGCTCACCCCAGGTCTGCAGCTGATCGGCCGCGGCGGCGCGGAAAGTATCCGCGGCGCCGAGCAGGACCCGGCGGCCGTCGGCGACGAGTACGCGGGCGAGTTTGCCGGTCGTGGTGGTCTTTCCGGTGCCGTTGACGCCGACGACCAGCAGGATCGACGGATGATCGTCGTGCGGGAGCGCGCGCACCGACCGGTCGAGTTCGGGGCGTAGCGCCTCGATCAGTACCTCGCGCAGCACGGCGCGGGCCTGTTCGGTGTTGCGGACGCTGCGCACGGCCATCTCCTCGCGCAGGCGATCCACCACCGCGGTGGTGCTTGCGGTGCCGAGATCGGCCAGGACCAGGGTGTCCTCTACCTCTTCCCAGGAATCGTCGTCGAGATCGCCGCCGCCGAGCAGGCCGAGCAGACTCTTGCCGACGGCATTCTGAGAGCGGGACAGGCGGCCGCGCAGGCGGACCATGCGGCCCGCGGTCGGCTCGATTTCCTCGAGGGCAGGGGTGGTGGCCGCATCGGCGGCGGTGGGTTCGGGGGCGGTTTCTACGGAGTTCTTGTCCGGCGTCGGCGCTGGTGCGGTGCCTGCGGGCGGGGTGGTGCTCGTCGGCGGGGCTGGTTTGGTGCCCATCGGTGCGGCAGTGTCCGAGGGCGCGGCGGTGTCCGAGGGCGCGGCAGTGTCCGAGGGCGCGGCAGTGTCCGAGGGCGCGGCAGTGTCCGAGGGCGCGACGGTGTCCGCAGGCGCGGTTACGTCCGAGGGCGCGGTGGCATCTGCGCTGGCAGGCGGGGCCGTTCCTGGTTCAGCGGTCGCCTCGTCCGATTCGACCGCGGTATCCGAATCGACCGTGGCCGTAGCGGATTCGGCCGTGGTGCCCGCGCCATCGGTTTCGACCGGCGCCGATTCCGCGGTTTCCACATCGCCCTCGGGCAGGGGCACATTGGTGATGCCACGCTTCGGTGCGTCACGCGGAATCGCCGCGTCGTCGCCGACATGGGGTTGCCCCTCCGTATCGGTCCGCTCGATCGGCGCGGGCTCCGGGCGTGTCGCGGTGGCCGTGCCGCCCTGACTGAAGTTGAAGCCACCGGAGGCCGCGTATCCGCCGGACCGGTCGGTCAGTTCTTTCTCGGCGGCAGGTGGCGTCAGCGTGACGCGACGGCGCTTGTACAGGACGAATCCGGCGACAAACGCCACCACCAGCAGGGCGGCGACAGCGGCAATCAGGATCCAGGCTTCGGAGCTCACGCCGACCATCCTTGCAGAACCAGGTCCTTCGCCTTACCACAGCGTCCTGGACCCGACACACAACCCCCGAGATTTCTTGTCCTGCGGAACTTCTCGCGAAGGGACAATAGTATCGGCGACGTGACCGATCGAAACGTGCTTGGGGGGCCGCTGGAAGAGTGCGGCACCGATCCTCTCACCGGCTTCTACCGGGACGGCTGCTGCAGTACCGGGCCGGAGGATCTGGGCAGCCATACCGTGTGCACCGTCGTCACGGCCGAATTTCTCGAACACCAGGCGTCCATCGGCAACGATCTGAGTACGCCGCGCCCGGAGAACAACTTCCCGGGCCTGCAGCCGGGCGACCGGTGGTGTGTGGTGGCCGTGCGCTGGTTGCACGCCCACGAGGACGGTGTCGCCGCGCCGGTGGTGCTGGCGGCCACCCATGAAAATGCCCTGGAAGTGATCTCGATGGACATCTTGCGCAAATACGCCGTCGACGTACCGGACGACGTGAGCGACCTGCTCTAGCTCCCCCACCCTTTGCCGACCGTCGATGCCCGGAGCCTTCCTGGGCAGACGGTCGCCGAACATTCTGTCGTGTTATCGCAGAACGGCCGCCTCGGCCCGCGCCGCGCGGGTGGTTCGTTGGCGGTGTGCCTTCTGACGGCAGGCCGCCGAGCAGTATCGGGCCGGGCGGCCGGTGCCGGTGGGGTGGATCTCGGTGCCGCAGATCGGACAGGTTTCGTTACGAGGGTCGGTTTCGTTACTGGACTTGGCCTCGGCATCGGGTTTCGTTACGGCGCGGATTCCAGGATTCGCACGCATGGCATCGAGCATGATCGCGACAGCCCGAATCAGTGGTCCACCGGGCCGCTGACGTCGTTGGATCGCGACGCATCCGGTGAAAATGTCCAGCACATCGGCGATTTCGAGATCAGAGCGGACCGCGCCTCGACGCTGCGCCGCCGTCAGCAGTGCGCCGAGCGCGTGATGAAAGCGGTCGCCCGCGCCGCGTAGCAGCGCCTTCGGCCAACCGTCATCGGACTGGACGACATCGCAGAGCGCCTCGCTGCCCGGGGCTGAGATGACCACCTCGCTGCAGACCGCGAAGAACGCGGCACCCGGATCCGGCGCGTCGAGATATTCGGTGGCCAGTGTCGCGAGCCGGTCGACACGGTGCTGCATAACCGCTTCCAGCAGATCGGTTTTCGTGGGGAAATGCCGATAGACGGTGCCCGCGCCCACCCCGGCTCTGCGGGCGACCTCGGCCAGTGAGACCGAGGTGCCGTGTTCGGCGAAGGCACGTTGCGCGGCGGCCAGCACCAGCGCGCGATTGCGGCGGGCATCGGCCCGCGCGGCCACCGCGGACGGCGGCGGAGTGGACAGCGAAGCAGACATTTCGTTACGGCCTTCCATCCCTGGACCTGGCCAAGCGGGTGGCCACACCCATATCGTCCGAATACGGGTTATCCGACCCGATTGTATCGAGCAGAGAAGGCGAGCATGTCCCTTCAGCAGAACCCCATCCTGGTCACCGGTGCGACCGGCAAGCAGGGCGGCGCGACCGCGCGCCGACTGCTGGCCGACGGTATCGCGGTGCGTGCGCTGGTCCGCGATCCGCAGGCGCCCGCGGCCCGCGTATTGGCCCACGCCGGTGCGGAATTGGTGACCGGTGACTTCGACACTCCCGCAACGCTGGACACCGCCGTCGCCGGAGCTCGCGGCGTATTCCTCGTGCCACCAGCCGCTTTCGGACCGAACGGCTGGCAAGCCGAGTTGGAGGCAACTCGCGGCATCGCGACGATCGACGCGGCCAAGCGTGCGGGGGTCGAACAGATCGTCTTCACCGGTGTCGCTTCGATGACCGATGACGCAGCGTGGGGCCAGTCCGGAAAGAGCAGCATCGAGGCGGCTGCGGCGGCCAGCGGTCTGCGCTACACCGTGTTGCGTCCGGTGCGCTTCATGGAGAACTACGTCCTGCGTGGCAGTCCGGTGGACGGCATCATCGACGGCGTGCACAAGCATCTGTTCCCGGCGGACCAGCCGCTGCAGATGATCGCGATCGACGATATCGCTGCCTTCGCCGCACTGGCCTTCGCCGACCCGGATCGCTTCCACGGCCGAACCCTCGAATTGGCCGGTGACGCGATAACTCCCGTCGCGGCCCTGGCGGCGATCACCCGGGCCACCGGATATCCGGTGCGCTATCACGAGGTCACCGAGGCCGAAGCGGATGCCATCGGCGAACAGATCGGCAACACCTGGCGGCTGCTGCGCAAGTCCGCGGGCTGGCACGCCGACATCCCCGCCCTCCGGGAAATCTACCCCGCCCTCACCACCCTCGAATCCTGGCTCACCACAACCGGAGCCGCCATGATCAAGGCACAACAGGACAGCGACCGCCTCGCCGCCTCGCACTGACCGGAGTCGTCGGGATCCGCACTAGTGCGGATCCCGAGGAGACGGTGCAGGTTTTCCGTTGGGGCAGGCGGCTCGGGTACGACGGGTATCGGGGTGGTCGGGCCCCAGCACACAGAGCTGGTCCGCGAGGAGTTCTGCGTATTCCGTCGCGGCGGTCGCGGTATCGCCCGCGCAGTCGCGGGCGTGCGCCAAGTGGAAGCGGGTGCTGAGCGTACGCGGATGGGACCGGCCGAATATTCGATATTCGTCGGTGAGTAGTTGCTCGAAATCGCGTACCGCGGATTGCGGGTCACCGGATTCACAACGCCAGCGAGCCAATTCGTTGCGGTTCAACAGCGTATCCGGATGATCGTCGCCGAGCACTCGGACACGATCGATGAGCAGCAGCTCGAGACGCTCGACCGCGATGGCCGGATCACCTTGCGCACCAAGCCAACACGCCATGTCATGGCGGGTGCGGAAGGTGTTGGGATGTTCCGGTCCGTGCACCCGGATGCGATTCACGAACACGTACTCGAATTCGGGCAGGGCCGTGGCGATATCGCCGCTCTCGGCCCGATAGTGCGCGAGATTCGCACGGGTACGCAGGGTGTCGGGGTGATCCGGTCCGAGTACGCGCTCTCGGTCGACGAGCAGATGCTCGAATTCGATGACCGCCGCGGCCGGATCACCGCTTTCACCGCGCCAATAGGCGAGATTGTGCAGGGTCGTCAGCGTGTCGTGGTGATCAGCGCCGAGAATGCGCCGCCGGTCGTCCAGCAGTTCCTCGTATTCGGCTATGGCGGTGGCGTATTGGCCCGCTTCTCCGCGCCACTTGGCCAGATTGTGCCGGGTGCGCAATGTATCGGGATGGTCGGGACCGAGGATGCGTAGCCGCACCGGTAGCAGCTCCTCGAGGTCGGCGAGCGCCGCGGCGGTATTGCCGCTCTCGCCGCGCCAGAGCGCGAGGCGGTGCCAGGTGTGCAGGGTTTCCGGATGCAGGGGTCCGAGTATGTTGCGTTCATCGTCGAGCAGTTGTTCGTATTCGGTGACCGCCGCGCCGATCTGGCCGCTCTGGCCGAGGAAGAATGCGAGACAGTGCCGGGTACTGAGGGTTTCGGGGTGCTCAGGGCCGAGGATGGCCAGTTGATCGCGCAGCAGCAGCCGGTATTCGGCGACGGCCGCTGCCGGGTCGCCGCTCTCCCCGCGCCAGTAGGCGACCGCGTGGCGGGTGCGCAAGGTGTCGGGATGGTCGATCGGCAGTACCCGCTGCCGGTCGGCCAGCAGCTGCTGGTACTCCAGCACCGCGGTGGCCGGATTACCGCTCTCCCCGCGCCAGAAGGCGAGTTCGTGACGTGTGCGCAGGGTATGCGGGTTATCGGGCCCGAGGACCCGAATTCTGGCCGGGAGCACCTGCTCGAATTCGGCGACGGCGGTGAGGTAGTGACCGATTTCGCCATACAGGTGGGCGAGGTTGTGGCGTGACTTCAGGGTGAGCGGCTGATCCAGGCCGAGGATGCGGCGCTCGTCCTCGATCAGCTGCCGGAATTCGCCGATGGCCCTGCGGTGTTCGCCGCTCTCGCCGCGCCAGTAGGCGATGCTGTTGCGAGTGCGCAGCGTATGCGGATGTTCCGGACCGAGAATGCGGGTCCGATCGGTCAGCAGCTGCTGGAATTCGGCGATGGCGGTGGCGTGGTCGCCGCTTACACCGCGCCAGCGCGCAATATCGTTGCGAGTGATCAGGGTGTGCGGATGATCGGGACCGAGCACCCGATCCTGTTCCGCGAGCAGCTGCTGGAATTCGGCGATGGCGCGCATGTGATCGCCGCTCTCGGCATGCAATTCGGTCAGGTGATGCCGGGTCTTGAAGAAGGCCGGATCGGCCGTGCCGGAAATGCGTTGCTGATCGACGAGCAGTTGGTGCAGCTCGATGATGGCGGCATCCAGGTCGCCGCTCTCACCGCGCCAGTACGCGAGTTCATAACGGGCGGTGAGGGTGTCGGGATGATCCGGTCCGAGGACGCGCAGCCGGTCGGCGAGCAGCTGCTGGAAATCCGTGATGGCCTGAGGCGTTTCGCCCTGTTCGCCACGAAAATGCGCGAGGTCACCCCGGGTGCGTAGCGTCGCAGGATCGTCGACGCCCAGCAGACGGGTCCGGTCGGCGACCAGCTGCTCGAATTCGGCTACGGCAGTGCGGAAATCACCGCTTTCGCCGTGCCAGCGGGCAAGGTTGGTTCGAATGGTGAGGGTGCCTGGATCGTCCGCACCGAGCGCGCGTATCCGTTCGGCGAGTAGCTCCTGGTGCTCGGTGATGGAAGTGGCCAGATCGCCGCTTTCCCCGCGCCAGAAGGCGAGATTATTGCGGGCGGTGAGTGTGTCGGAGTGATCGGGGCCGACCGCGGATTCGAACGACGGTATCCAGGCGGCCCACAGATCACGATTATCTGCTGCTCTCGGAGTGTTCAACCGTTCCAGGAAAGCCATCGCGGCCGCCGAATCGCCGTAGCCGAGATAGTGGCGAACCGCCGATCGCCGTGCGTAGTCGGTGATCTGTGGTGCAGGTGTCGACGAGCCCGCATCCAACTCGATCGCCTCGGCGAGCGCCCGATGCGCATCGCGCCGCCATTCCAGCTGCCCGGCGACCATGAGGGAGCGCCGAAAGGCGTTGTGCGCCAATCCCAGCGTTTCGCCTTCGGTGCCGGGGCGGCCGCGGCTGACCAACACTCCCAACCGGACGATCAGATCGCGAATCCGGTTGGTGCTCAACTCGATACCGAGAAATTCCAACCCGCGCTCCAGCAGCTCCAGCGGCAGCACCGGCCCGGCACCGGCCGCAACCAGAATGCCGAGCAATGCGTATACCGCTGCGCCCGTGGCGGAATCGGTGTTGTCGACGACGTCGCGGACCCGCCGCGACACCAGCGTATCGATGCCGATTCCCCGCTCCAGATCGGAAGAGGTTATATCGGAACGGATTTCCATCAGCAGGCGCGCCAGCAGCCAACCGCCGGTCGGCGTCTGCTGCAGCAGACCGTCGATCCATTCGCGCCAATTCGTATGCGCGGTATGGCCGCGTGCCACCGCGACGGTATTTGCGATATCCGGTGTCGTCGGCGCGGGCAGTTCGATGCGGCGCATATGGGCGAGTCGCGGCGAATTCTCGATGCCGGTGCCCTCACGGATCCCGACGATCAGATGGACATGCGCGAGCTGCGGGCGACGGGTCAGCTCGGCGACCGCATACGACAGCAGCATACGGCTGCCACGCTTGGGCTGATCGAGTCCGTCGACCAGAAGGTGCACCGGCTTCGAGGTGCGCAGCCTGGCCAGCGGCTGCAGAATCCTGATCTCGAACAGATCGAGCCCACGACTGTCCTGCTCGGCCAGATCGAATTCGACCATGCGGGTCGCGGCCTTGAAACCGTCCAGCCTGCTGCCCAACTGCTGGGCCAGCTCGGCGGTGAACGATTCCATGGAGCTGGTGACGTCGAGAAATATGGCGGCCGTGACGTATTCGGCCTTGATCGGCAGCGTATCCACCCAGCCCGGGCGGATCAGCGTGGCGAGCAGGGTCGACTTTCCGCAGCCCGCCGGCCCGAGCACACCGCGCAGCCGTTCTCCGCCGGAGTCGACCACCTGGGTCAGCCGCTCCCGCAATGGCTCCGAAATGACCAGACCGTTGATCAACTGGTCGATGAAACCGGCCGCGGCGGTGCCGCTGACCGCGTCCTCACGACGGGCGGCATTGGGCACCAGCCAGAGCCCGGGATCGCTACTGGCTGTACGGATTCCGGAGGTGAAGGAGAACGACTGCGGCTCCAGCGCGGGGCACTGGCGCAGCGGCTGCACCAGATCCGAGGGCAGCAGACTTTCGCCGCCGTGCGGTACCCCTTTGCCGAAGGTGGTGATGATCGTCCTGGTGAAGCAGCCGAAATAGGCTGGTCCGTTGCCGGTGGCGACCAGCAGTTCAACGCGCCCGTTCGGGCCGGAGGCCTCCGGCCAGCGCCGGGCGGCGCCGCGCACACCCTCCCCGGTCTCGCAGGCGTCGATCAAGACGATCAATCCGTCCAGCGTCGCGGCACTGTTCAGTCGCTCCTGGATTTCCTGCGTCAGGTGAAAGGCGGTGCGCAGCTTGGGCAGCTGCGGTGAGTCATGGGCGAGCAGGTAGAAGTTCTCCGCAGCGGTGGTCATGCCATGGCCGACGAAGCTGATCAGCAGTGTCGCTTGCCGATTCGACGCGGTGTCGAAGGCTTCGTCTACGGCGCAGACCAATTCGTCGATCGTCGGATCGAGCAGCGGGCCATCGGTGGCGGTGGCCGGTTGCCAGCCACCGAGTTCGCGCAGTTCGGTGTAGAGGCCGGTGGCGAGGTCATCGGTGAAACCCAATCTCGGCAGCGCTGTGCACTCCGAGCCGACTACCAGCGCCACCCTCCCGCCCATATTTCGCAACGTACTCGGCGAGCGTCGGCGACGGGCAACAACGCGGAATCGAAAAGGCCACGATCACAAGGGGATCGTGCAGCGGCCTTACGTTCAGCTGGCCGCGCCGACCGGAGTCAGGGTCTCTCCGCGCAGCCGCTGACTGATCACCTGGGTGATGCCGTCACCGCGCATGCTGACGCCGTAGAGGGCGTCGGCGATCTCCATGGTCGGCTTCTGGTGGGTGATGACGATCAGCTGACTCTTCTCGCGCAGCTGCTCGAACAGGCCGATGAGGCGGCGCAGGTTGGTGTCGTCCAGCGCGGCCTCGACCTCGTCCATCACGTAGAACGGCGAGGGGCGGGCACGGAAGATGGCCACCAGCAGGGCAACCGCGGTCAGCGATTTCTCACCACCGGACAGCAGCGACAGTCGCTTGACTTTCTTGCCAGGCGGGCGGGCCTCCACCTCGATACCGGTGGTCAGCATGTCCGACGGGTCGGTGAGCACCAGCCTGCCCTCGCCGCCCGGAAACAGTTTCGCGAAAACGCCGACGAATTCGCGCTCGACGTCCTCGTAGGCCTCGGTGAAGACCTGCAGGATGCGCGCGTCCACCTCGGCGACCACTTCCAGCAGATCCTTGCGCGCACTCTTGACGTCCTCGAGCTGAGTAGCGAGGAAGTTGTAGCGCTCCTCGAGCGCCGCGAACTCTTCCAGCGCAAGGGGATTCACCTTGCCGAGGGTGGCGAGGTCCTTCTCGGCACGCTTGGCGCGGCGCTCCTGGGACTTGCGGTCGAACGGCATCGGTGCGGGCGCGGTAACCTGCTCGCCGCGCTCCTTGGCCTGTTCGTACTCCTGCCACTCCAGATCCGATGGTGGCATCGGCACATCCGGACCGTATTCGGCGATCAGATCGGCCAGTGCGATGCCGAACTGTTCGGCGATGGTCGCCTCGATCTGCTCGATGCGCAGTGCCGCTTGGGCTTTGGCGACCTCGTCGCGGTGCACGGCGTCGGTGAGTTGGGCCAGCTGGGTGGTCAGCGCGCGAGCCCGCTCCTTGATCTGCTCCACTTGGGTGGCGCATTCGGTGCGGCGGCGCACGAGTTCGTCACGGCGCGCACCCGCTTGCGCCACAACGGATTCCAGTTCGGCGGCGACCTTGGCACCGGATTCGGCAACGGCGGCAGCGACTTCGGCGGCCTGCCTGCGCGCGGCCTGTGCGCGTTCGGCGCGGGCCCTGGTCTCGCGTTCGGCGCGTGCGGCCCGACGCAGCGAATCCGCTTTGCCGCGAACCGATTCCGCGCGTTCCTCGGAGGTGCGCACAGTCAGGCGGGCCTCGACTTCCATGGACCGCGCCTCGGCCAGTGCGGCGGCGGCTTCCTCGCGGTCGCGGCCGGCGGATTCGGTGCCCGCCGCGCCCATGCCGTCGTCGTCGACCTCGGATTCGAGTTCGGTGCGGCGCAGCCGCTCTTCGAGATCGGCCAGCGCCGCCAGCGCCTCGTCCCGGCCCGACTCGGTTTCCGCGCGCTGGCCGGTGAGCCGGTCGATATCGGATTGGGCGGTGCGCGCCACCTCGCCGAGCCTGCCCAGGCGGTCGTAGATCACGACCAGGGCCTGATCGGATTCGTGCAGTGCGAGCAGCGCCTGGTCGACGGCATCCTTGCGGTCGGCTTGTTCGGCAAGTGCACCGGAAAGGGCCGCCTCCAACTCTTCGGCGCGGCGTTGCGCGGCGACCAGATCGGCCTTGGCGGTATCGATATCGGCCTGGATCTCCAGCTGACTCGGGGCGCGATCGGATCCGCCGAGCACCCAACCGGTTCCGGTGAGATCGCCGTCGCGGGTGACCGCCCGCAGTTCCGGCCGGGCCCGGACCAGCTCGGTGGCGGCGGCGAGATCGTCCACCACGGCGACACCGGCGGTCAGCGCGGCAATGGCGCCGCGCACGTTGTCCGGTCCGTCGACCACGTCGACCAGCCAGCGCGCCCCGCCGGGCAACCCGCCGTCGGACGTGATCGGCGCAGCCGCGGCATCGAAGACCAGCGCGGCACGACCGCCGTCGGCCTCCTTCAACGCCCGCACCGCGGCGTGTGCGGAGTCTCCGGTATCGGCGGCAACAGCGTCGGCGAGCGGTCCGAGAGTCGCGGCGACCGCGGCCTCGAAACCACCGTGCACCCGAATCAGCCCGGAGAGCGGACCGAGCAGGCCCTGTGCGCGATTCTCGACCAGCCAAGCCGCGCCGTCCCTGCGCGCCAAACCCATACCCAATGCTTCGATGCGGGCGCTCAGCGAAGCCACCCGCTTACTGGCGTCGCGATCCTGTTCCCGCAGTTCCGTGACGCGCTGATCGGCCAGTGCGAGGGCCTGCACCGCATGCTCGTGCTGGGCGTCCAGACCGGTCTCACCGGCCTCGAGTTCACCGAGTTCGCCCTGGACCGTATCGAATTCGGCCTGTGCCGCCTCACCGCGCAGGCGGGCCTCGCCGATCGCGACCGTGAGCCGGGTGATCTCCGCATCCACCGACTGCGATCGGGTGCGCAGGGTATCGACCTGACCGGACAGCCTGGCCAAGCCCTCACGACGGTCCGCGATGGCGCGCACCGCGGCCAGATGTGCCTGCTCGGCGGCCTTCGCGGCCTGCTCGCGTTCGGCGAGCGCCTCGCGCGCGGCCTCCAGGGTTTCGGCCGCGATCTCGACCGCCTCGCGCAGTTCGGCCTCCTCGGCCTCCACCCGTTCGGCCTCGGCCTCGAGCTGCTCCGGATCGCGCCCGCTGCCGACGGGCATTTCGGTGTGCAGGTTGCGGGCTCGATCGCCCGCGATTCGGATGGTGGCATTGACACGCTCGGCGAGCGCGGACAGCTGGAACCAGATCTGCGCGGCGGCCTCGGCGCTCGGGGTCAGCCGGGACAGCTGGAATTCCTGCTGTGCCAGTGCGGCATTCGCGGCATCGAGTTCGGTCTGCACCGTGATCTGCTGTTCGCGCGCGTACGCCTCTTTGCTCTGCTGACTCTCCAGCTCATTGCGTCTGGTGACCAGGTCGTCGGCTGCCAGGCGCAGGCGCGCGTCGCGCAGGTCGGCCTGGACGGTCTGGGCGCGGCGAGCCACCTCGGCCTGTCTGCCGAGCGGTTTGAGCTGGCGGCGCAGTTCGGTGGTGAGGTCGGTGAGGCGGGCGAGGTTGGCCTGCATCGCCTCCAGTTTGCGGACCGCCTTTTCCTTGCGCTTGCGGTGCTTGAGCACACCGGCGGCCTCTTCGACGAAGGCGCGGCGGTCCTCGGGACGCGATTCCAGGATGGCCGAGAGTTGACCCTGTCCGACGATGACGTGCATTTCCCGGCCGATGCCGGAGTCGCTGAGCAGTTCCTGCACATCCATCAGGCGGCAGGAGCTGCCGTTGATCTCGTATTCACCCGCGCCGTCGCGGAACATGCGCCGGGTGATCGAGACCTCGGCGTAGTCGATCGGCAGCGCACCGTCGGAGTTGTCGATGGTCAGCGTGACCTCGGCGCGACCCAGCGGCGCGCGTCCGGAGGTACCGGCGAAGATGACGTCCTGCATCTTGCCGCCGCGCAGCGCCTTCGCACCCTGTTCGCCCATCACCCAGGTGAGCGCATCGACGACATTGGATTTACCCGAGCCGTTCGGGCCGACCACACAGGTGATGCCCGGCTCGAAACGCAAGGTCGTCGCGGACGCGAAGGACTTGAAACCCTTCAACGTCAGACTCTTCAGGTGCAAATTCGACGACCCTTCCCTGCGCGGTGGTCGGACAATTCGTCGTCCACTCGGGGCGACCAGTCATGGTATCCGTCTGGCAACGGTTACCCCGTAAGCGGGCGGATACCTCCGTAGGTTATCGACTCCGCACCCGATGTCCCGCATTTCCGTGTGCTCCACATTTGCTGGCCGCGCGTCAGTTTCGCACCCCTTGTCGGTGTTCGCACCTTGGGCGTTCAGGGTGTGGTGACGGGGTATGACCTGTGCGCAGGTGGAAACTATTGGGAGAAGTCGGAGGGGTCGTCGAAGCCGAGAAGGTCGGCGATCTCGGGCGACCGAGTCAGGTGTGTAGTTCAGCAACCGATTGGCCTCCAGGATGATTCGCTCACCGATGAGTTCTTGGCGCTGACGCCCGCGTTCTGCCTGGCCAGGCGGTTGAGCGTGCGGGTGAGGTAGCCGAGGCGGGCCGCGTAGTCGGTGACCTTTGCATGGTCGGGACGTCTGTTTCGCCGCGGAGCCAGAGGTAGGCCTCGTGGCGAGTCCCGGGGTCCTCGGCCAGCAGCCGGGCTGAACCGCGCTGTCGATCAGCAGGTCCCGTTGTTCGAGTGACTCGGCCGCGCTGGCCATTGCGGCCTGATGCGCTGGCACACTGCCGAAGCGGCCGGATGCGTTGTAGCAGCGCGGGCGTGGAGGACTTCGAATGCAACCGGGTACGCAGCAATATCACCACCCCGGATGGGGTCTTCGTCGACTTGGCGCGCATCCTCCGACTCCGCGGACTGACCGGTTTGTCCTTGCGGTATCGCCGGACTGCTGGGGCGCATACGATCCAGTCTGATTCGCCAGCGGACCGTTAGTTCGGGAGTGCAGAGCATGTCGGACAAGACCAGCAGCGTGCTCGGTCTAGTCCGCCATGCGACGACGCTGCGGCTGACGCGCATCGGGACCCTGGTGGCAGGGAGCTTGGTTTTCCTGTATTCGTGCGAGGTCAGCCGGAAGAGCGATCTGTCCGATGTCTGGGTGCCGGTCGCGTTCGCCGCCGCGCTCGCACTCACGGGCCTGACGACCGCCTGGTTCGAGGTGAAAGCCGCAGACCACGCCGCCGCCCGCACCCGCACCGACATCCGTGGTTTCCTCATCGAATCCGACGGCATCTCGGTGCGGGCCCGTATCACCCGCTCCGGCGACCTCGTCTTCCACGGCCACGACACCGGCGGCAGCGATCCGGCGTACGAATGGGACTGGGCCTTCCGCGCCACCAGCTTCCCCGCCATCCGCGCCGCACTCGGTGGCGGCAAGGGCGACCTGCTCGACCTCCTCGAACACACGGTCCCCGACCTGGACCGCCAAGAGCGCTACGACCCCGGCGCCTGGCTACACAACCAGGGCATCCCCGCCGCCTTCCGCGAACGCGGCGATACCTCCCACCGCATCACTCGCGAGCTGCCGGTGGTCAAGCCCGAAGGTCTGCAACGCGAATCGTCCCGTGAATCCACTGGGGCACAAAAGCTATCGAGCAAGCGCCACAATCCGGTAGACCCGCCCCGCCCCAGCCGCTCGAGCCGCCGCGAACCACCCGGCCAAGACACTTTAGCCCCCACCCGCCGCCGGGCCTCGGACTCCCAAGATCCTCGGAACTCAGCCAAACGCTACGACGAACCACCAACCCGACGCCGCGACCAGCCGTCGAACACGCGCCGAAGAACGAACGATCGGCGGGAGGCAGAGTCGGACCCTTACGCGGATAGAACACCGGCTCATCGCCGGGACGCACCACCAAGCGATCGCTGGGACACACCACCCAGTGACCGCTGGGACACACCACCCAGTGACCGCTGGGACACACCACCCAGTGACCGCTGGGACACACCACCCAGTGACCGCTGGGACACACCACCGAGCGACCATCGGGACACACCACCAGCGACCCGTCATAGGGAGCAAGTGGACTACCGCCAGCCCACCGGTCGGCCCGGGAACGAAAGTTCCGGCGCACACCGGCACGTGCTATCCGGCGCGCACCCCAGCGAATCGCCTCGGCGCGAACCGCAGGGGCGGCAGGACGAGTCACCTGACCGACGTCACCGCAGGTCATAGGCGCATAGCCGACACCCACAGTTCCAAAACCTGGACGAGCTAGACGTATCGCCGGAACCCCGCGGATCTATGGCAGTCCGAGCCGTCGCCGGAGCGAACACACCCGCCGGCACGCGCAATCCCGCGCACACCCCGGCGAACCGCATTGGCCGAGCGGGCGAAAACAACTGGCGCAGTGCCGAACCCGGCACCGGTCCGACATCACCAAGGTCATCGGCCGTGCGGCAGTTGACGCACTGTGTAGCCCATCTCGTCGCGGCATAGCCCATCTCATCGAGGCGGCGACAGCCCCACCTCAGCACACATCGGTGCTGAGGCAACCGACCGTGCAGACCAGGCGTGTCTGCAGGTCCTCGGCCGAACACATTGCAGAGTGCGTCGAGGCCACGGCAGCGGCCGGAGTCTCGTACTCGTCGGTGATCGGGCCAGCACAATGGCTACCTCACCCGGAGGCTTGACATTCCACATTGGAGGGTGCATGCTGAATTTACCTTCCAATGTGGAATATGGAACTAGTCGTTAGGAACTGGACATGGAAATCTCGCCTGGTACTCGGGCCTCCGATGCGGAGCGCGAGAAGGTTGTGCGGCTGCTCGGACGACACATGGCGGACGGTCGGATCGACCTTGCCGAATACGATCAGCGCGTCGCCCGCGTCTATGAGACCGGCGTTCGCGACGACCTGCAGCTGGTCCTCTCGGATCTGCCGAAGTTGCCGAAAGAGTCTGCCGTACAGAAGAATTCGACGAATCGGTTCCCGATCTGGCAGCAGATCGAAGGTACCTCGTGGCTCGGAGTGAGCGCGCTGGTGCTCACCATCTGGGCCGCGATCTCGATCAGCGTCGGAGAATTCATCTACCCGTGGCCGATCTGGGTCATCGGCCCGTGGGGCGCCGTACTCGCCTTCCGCATACTGACCGGTTTCGAATCGGGCCGATTCGGACGCCACACCAACTGACACCCATCACGGTCAGCGATCGAGCCATAGAACCAGCACTCCATCGCTGCTCCCGCCTCGAACCCCCGCACCTTCACCCCACCTGGACACTCGATCACCATGCGCTGACGCAGGCAAACACCGAGAGCCCCTCTCCACCAAAGCATTCTCGACGCCGAGGCGCAGGGGTGGGAGTTGGGCACGTGATCACCATGCGCTGGTGGAGGTAGATGTCGAGTGGCCGCCGCCGGTGGATTCTCGGCTGAGATGTCGGTGGGGTGGGGGAGGATGTGGGGTATGGGGGATGTTTTGGATGGGCCGTTTCGGGGGTCTTGGGCGGTTGCGGCTGGGGTGGTTTCGCGGTGGGAGTTGCGGCGCGGGTTTGTTCGGTTGCTTCCGGATGTTTATGTGCGGCGGGGGTGTGAGGTGGGGGCTGTCGAGCGGGCCGTGGCGGCCGGGCATTGGGGGAAGGGTGAGGGTGTTCTGGTTGGGCGGTCGGCGGCGGCGCTGCATGGGACGCGGTGGTTGGACGGGGAAGGGCCTGCGGAGATCGCGCGCGTCGGTTGCACCAGGGGGCCGCGTGGAATCGCGCTGCGGCAGGACGTTATTCCGGTGTCGGAATGCTGTGAGAGAGCGGGCTTTCGAGTGACAACGCCCGCTCGAACGGCCTTCGATCTGGCGCGGCGATTGTCACGGGAGAATGCGGTGGTAATCCTCGATGCCCTCTGTGCCGCAACCGGATTGCGCACAGAAGAAGTCGTCGAGCTGAGCGATTCGCATCCGGGAGCACGAGATATCGCGAGATTGCGCGAAGTGCTGCCACTGGTAGACGGTGGCGCCGAATCCCCGCAGGAAAGCCGCACGAGACTGCTGCTGATCGACAATGGTCTCCCCCGTCCGGAGACCCAGATCGTTGTCCGAGATCACTACGGATCATTCGTCGCCCGCGTGGATATCGGTTGGAAGCAATGGAAAGTCGCCGTCGAGTACGACGGCGCCCAACACTGGACAGATCCAGCACAGCGATCCAGGGACATCGACCGCCACGCCGAACTGACCGCCCTCGGCTGGCTGGTAATCCGAATCAGCGCAGACCAACTCCGCACCCGCCCCCACATAATCCTCGACCGAGTCCGAACCGCCCTCCGCACCCACGGCGCACACCTGAACTCCTGACCACCATGCGCTGGTGGCGGCAAACACCGAGATACCCACTCCCCCAGTACATTCTCGATGCCAGCGAATGCGGTGGGGCGACATGTCGAGCGCGAGCTGTGGGCAGTTGGGATTGATGGTGCGGTGGGCAGGGAAGATTATGATGAGGTCACGGGACTGACCCCCTGATCACCATGTGCTGATGGCGGCAAACGTCGAGATATCCACTCCACCAGCACATTCTCGACGCCAGCGAATGCGGGTTAGGCAACATAACCAGTGCTAGCTGTGGGCACTTGGTGCGGTCGCGGAACTGGACCCTTGATCACCATGTCCTGATGGCGGCAAACATCGAGAATGCCCCTCCGGGAATACATTCTCGGCGAATGCGGGTGGGGGATATGTCAGCGAGTAGTCGCGGCCATCCACGCACAGGTCGACCCCGAAAAGCTCGAGCGCATCACCCGTCGGTGGGCAACTTCCGAACGCAGCAGCGTGGGGGCCTGCATTGCAGAAGAACCAAGCGGCCCCCGCGCCGCCCCACCCCGAGTCATCCCCACTCCAAGCGCCGACATTCAGCGCCCTGGCCGACGTGGCGTGCACATGGGATTGGGGGTGCGCAGGTTTGGGATGTGGGTGGTGGAGGGGGACCGATGTTCACCATGTATCGGTGACGTGAACCCAAGCGAGAGCGCCACTCCACCAGTACATTCTCGACGCCAGCGGGCGCGGGTGCGGGGACTCGGAGAGGATGCCGAGCAGGGGGACAGGGGGACCGAGCTGGCTGGGACGATTAATGGGGATGCGGCGACGATGAGTCCTGGGCTTGTGGTGGCGTGGGGCGGGTGGTTGGGGGCGTAGTCCGAAGCTGTTGGTACGCATTGGGTTTGCGGTTTGATCTTTGGTGGTATTACGGAATGGTGAGGGCTTCAAAGGTTTTGGCCTCGCTCGTGGGTGTGCTGGTGGCCAGTTTCGCTGTTTCTGTTCTGTCTGTGCGTCCTGCTGTTGCGGCGCCGCAAGTGGTCGGGGAGACGCCGCTGGACGGTTCGGTCTCGCAAGTGGACGTTTACTCCCCCGCGATGGATCGGGTGGTGAGCAACAGGGTGATTCGAGCCGCGGGTGGGCCTGCGCCGACGCTGTATCTGCTTACCGGAATCGGTGGCGGCACCGATGGCATCTCGTGGTGGGACGATACGGATGTCCGGCAGTTCTTTGCCGATAAGCATGTCAACGTGGTGATGCCGATCGGTGGCGCGTACAGCTTGTACACCGACTGGCTCAACGACGATCCGGCGGTCGGCCGGAACCGGTGGCAGACGTATCTCTCCCGGGAACTTCCGGCCGTTCTCGATACCCGGCTCGGCAGCACCGGACGCAATGCGATCGCGGGTGTGTCGATGAGCGCGGGGTCGGCGGTGGATCTGGCGATCCAGGCGCGCGATGTGTACAGCGCGGTGGCGGCCTACAGCGGATGTCCGTGGACTTCGGATGCGCTCGGAGTCGCGATGGTCAGCGCGCAGGTGATCCGCGGCGGGGCCAATCCGGTGAATATGTGGGGGGAGCTGGGCCAAGGGATCTGGCGGATGCACGACGCGTTCGCCAATGCGGGTGCGTTGGCGGGTAAGACGATCTACCTCTCGGCCGCCACCGGCACCCCCGGCGCGATCGATGAAGGCGGACTCGGCTTCCCACCGGTCGAAGCCATCGCCAGCTCGTGCACCGATGCATTCGCGGACCGGCTCAGCGAGCTCGGCCTCCCCGCCATCCACGTCAACCGCCCCGAAGGCTCCCACACCTGGGGCCAGTTCGAAACCGACCTCCACGATTCCTGGCCCCACCTGGCCCGAGCCCTCGGCGCATAACCGTGCCGCGCCGACAATCTCCGGCCGCTCCCGCTGCGGAGAAGACGGCGGCACCGAACGTATCCTGACCGGATGGACGGCAGCCAATTATTGGAGGCGCGGGGTGCCTGTGTCTCGCGCAGGATCGAGCGAACGCGCTGACATCGACCAGGTGGGGCCACGGCTGAACCGGACGTGACAGCGAATCGGTGCGTGGCGCACCAGAACGTGCGTGCGCGGGCGGCGCGCGGCGCGAAGCTGTCGCGGGTCCAGGGCGTGACACTACGGTGGGGTGACATGGATACCGTTGCCGTGCCGAAGTGGGTTGACGTCGCGCCTGCGCGGGTGGGTGAGGCGGGGCGGGGTGTTCTTGGCGCGGTGGCGTTTCTTGTGGTGGTGCAGTTGGTGGTTCGGGGGTGGGTGGCGGGGAGTGGGTTTTTTTATTGGGATGATCTGATTTTGGTGGGGCGGGCGGGGAGTTATTCGCTGTGGTCTGTGGATTTGCTGTTGTACAACCATGATGGGCATTTCATGCCGTTGGCGTTCGCTACGGCTTGGGTGGTGACTGCGGTTGCACCGCTGACGTGGGCTGGGCCGGTGGTGTCGCTGGTGCTGTTGCAACTGGCGGCGTCGGTGGCGGTGGTGCGGATGCTTGTCGTGCTCATGGGGGTGCGGTGGGCGATTCTGGTGCCGCTGGGGTTCTATCTGTTCTGTCCGCTGTCGCTTCCGGCGTTCGCGTGGTGGGCTGCTGCGCTCAATGCGCTGCCGCTGCAATTCGCGCTCGCGTGGGTGATCGGGGATGCGGTGCGGCTGGTCGAGACGGGGCGGCGCCGGTATGCGGTATCGGGAGTCGTGGTGCTGGGGGTGGCGCTGCTGTTTTTCGAGAAATCGGTGATCGTGCCGTTCGCGGCATTCGCTGTTGCGGTGCTCATTCGGCACATCGACGGTCGCGGATCCGCACTGCGCGTCGTGGCGCGGCGTGGCGCGGCGCTGTGGGCCGGATCCGGTGTGGTGATCGCCGGTTGGCTGGGCGGATATCTGACTGTGGTGGATATTTCGGCGGTGCACACAAGTCCGGCGGAATTGCGTGACTTATTGCCCGGCGCAACGTCATTGGGGATTGTGCCGACGCTGTTCGGCGGACCGTGGAGTTGGGAGCGCTGGTTGCCGTCGACGCCGTGGGCGGATCCGCCGAGTTGGGCGGTCGTGGCGGCTTGGGTCGCATTGGCCGCGCTGGTCCTGCTGTCACTGCGTGCCCGGCTTCGTGTGGGGCCGGTGTGGCTGACAGCGGCGGCATACCTGCTCGTCGCCCAACTGCCGGTCGCATTGGCCCGCAGCGGACCGAACACCGCCGCCGAACTGATGCAGTCCCTACGCTATTTCGCAGATATCGCAGTGGTGTTGACCGCCGCGGGTGCGCTGATACTGCGTGCGCGGCCGCGAGACAACGATGCGAAGTTGCTTCCGGATACGCGCGACCGCACCGCTCGGTTGATGTACCGCGAGGCTCCTTCCGATTCGCGGGACGCGGCGCGCGTGCCACGGGGTCGGGTCGCCGTGTTGCTTCCGGTGCTGGGTGGTCCGGCGGCCAGGTGGATTCTCCGAATGGGTGGTCGCATACCGATATTCGTGCCCGGATCGCGGGTCACGGCGGTGTTGGGGGTGGCGTTTCTGGTGAGCTGTCTTTGGTCTACTGCGGCTTTTGTGGAGTCTTGGCGGGTTAATCCAACGAAGACGTATGTGACGAATGTGAAGGCGGCGTTGGCGGAGGGTGATGGGTTGCCGCTGCTCGAGCAGGAGGTGCCGTGGAATGTGTTGAACCCGACGGCATATCCGCAGAATCTGACAAGTCGAGTGCTTGCGCCGCTCGCGAAGCCGACTACCTTTGCTGATTCGACTCCGCGGCTGCGGATGATTACTGATAGCGGGGAGATCGTCGAGGCGGCGGTTTGGTGGAATCGCAGTATTCTGCCTGGGCCCGAAGATGGCTGTGGGTATCGAATACGGGGGCCGCAGCCGAGCGATATTGCGCTCGACGGCCCGATGCTCGAACACGAATGGACTGTGCAGCTCAACTACCTGGCCAACGAAGATGGACGAATTACCGTCTCGTTCGAACACGGCGAGCCCGTGGGCGCGCCGGTTCGCAAGGGGTTGAATACCGTCTACGTTCGCGTGGTCGGCAGCGGGGCCATGCTCCGAATCAGTCCTCGCACACCAGGACTCGACCTCTGCTTGGGGGTTGGGCCCGTAGGAGTTGCCTCCTACGACAACTGACCTCTGGGCCCGAGTGCCTATGGCCTGTCGAATTCGCTGCCTCGCACCCCCGCGGTGAACGCATCCCACTCGCCCGGAGTGAAAACCAGCGCGGGGCCGGTCGGGTTCTTGGAGTCGCGCACCCCGAACATGCCGCCTTCAAGATGCGCGACCTCGACACAGTCCCTACCACCCGAACTGCGGGTCGAGTTGAACCACTCGGCCTCAAACAGATTCGGAGTCATGGCCTGAACTCCCTTTACTCAGGGCGCTTGAACCCGCCACCGCGCACGCCCACAGTGAACGCATCCCACTCGCCCGGAGTGAAAACCAACGCGGGCCCGGTCGGGTTCTTGGAGTCACGCATCCCGACCATGCCGCCCTCGAGGTGCGCAACCTCGACGCAGTCTCCACCGCTGGTACTCCGACTGCTCTTGAACCACTCGGCACCGGATAGATCCATGCTCACCCTTCCAGCTCCCTAACGATGGCCCCGATAAAGCGTCGGCTGTCATTCTCGTTCAACGCTACCTGTCGGATATCGGCACAGGCGGCCTGATACTGCTCGATCTCGCTGGGCTTGTCCAGGTAAAGCATTCCAGTGAAGCCCTCGACGTAGACCACGGGTGGCTCGCTCAGTGTCGGGTTCAAATGTTTCGGGAACTCGAGATAGACGAAATCACGTGTCACCAACCCCAAGTGGTTCGGTGCGTCGAACCGGACGACTCGGATCGAAACGTTCGGCAGCATGCTCACCTCGATGAGGTGGTTCAGCTGTTCAGCCATGCCTTCGACCCCGCCGATCTGTTGTCGAAGAACGGACTCGCTCAGCAGCGCTTCTAGTGTGAAGTTTTCCGAATCATGCAGTCGTTCTTGGCGCTTCGCGATCATTTCGATGTCGCGATCGATGTCTACGGGTCGCCCCTGGGCCTCCCCCAAGGCGCGCCGGTAGCCGGGCGTCTGCAGCAAACCCGGCACCAGAGTCGAGTGATAAGTAGTGATTCTGCTGGCAGACTGCTCGAGCCCGATGAACCACTCCAGATTCGGCCTCAGCACGCCAACCTGGGACTGCCACCAACCGTCTTTGCGGGACTCTTGCGCAAGCCACAAAAGCGCCTCCCGATCGTCAGCACTGGCTTCATACAGATCACACAGCGCATTGACCACCATCCTCTTCACCTCGCTGCTCCGCCCAGACTCCAAGCGCCACAGCGTCTGCGACCCCATCTCGCACTGCTGCGCAGCCCGCGCCCGGCTCAGCTGCCGTCCCTCCCGCAGCTCACGCAACCGTCGTCCGAGCACCCGACGCGGCAAGGTCGTGTTGTTCGATTCAGTCGGCAAGGCCACCCACCCTTTCGTTAGCTGAGCTCACTGTCATGTCAGATTGAATGGAACGATCAGCCCATTTGGAGTGATTTCGTCTCGCGTCAAATCCCCCAGGAGGACTCCGAATCTACGCCATTCGCTGTTTTACTGGCCATGTGCCCGACGCACGACCACCGACCTACCGGCCCGAAAACGAAGGCAGCCCTGCGATGTTCGGCTTACCACCATTCGATCACAGTTTCCTGCCCGGCATGACCGATACCCAAGCTCATGCGGTGCTGCAGAACCATGCCGAGTGCGCCCGATCGAGCTGTCCGCGCAAATTGCAGGCGTGGGCATTGCTGATCTACTCGGGCGCAATCGAACCCGCCGATCGTATCCGAATGGGGTTCTGACCCTGTACCCGAAATCCAGCGGAGGGCAGATGCCCAAACGACGAAAGCAACCACGTCACAAGGAAGTTGGACCGCGCTCAGGCACGACAATCCGGTATCCGCGCCGGGCGACGCTCGACGTGATCCTTCCGGCCATGATGGCGAAACGCTGTGCGGAAATGGCGCAAAACCCGAAAGCAGCTAAGTCCGTTCATCTCTGGGGTTTCGCGGCTGTCGACGATGTATCCACCCACGACATCGGATATCTTCCGGTCGACCTCGATACCGAAACCGGGGGTTCACCGATTCTCGATGCGGCCGGACAACTGATATCCCGAATTCCAGGACGGCTGTGGGGATTCGGATTGTCTTATTGGGCTGTCGGCGAATTACTGAGCGGCAACGAAAGCATTCCAGAAGACCTACTTGCCGACGCCGCAGCGGGTCGATTGCGCGAACGCCCGACCGCCGACGAAATCTGCGCGGCAACAATTTTCGACGCACACGGACGCGAATACACATCCGCGCTCTATGTACACATGCCGGAGCTGGGGCCAACGACGTGGGAGAGCAACACCCTCGACGGCACCGACTCGATCCGCGCGTGGATCGACCGATTCGACGAGGGCGTCGTCTCGGCTCATGTATGGGCCGCCGCAATCGCCCTCGATCCCGACCGGAACCGGAACGTGCTCAGCCGATTGCGGGCGCACACATCCGATATCCGATAGAGATCCGAGCACAGCGGTGGTCGAGCCACCGGCTGGACTGGTCATCGGTCATCTTCTGGATCACCGAATCCCATGTGTACCCGGCATTGCTTGATGATGATGTCCAGTCCGCCGAATGCCTCAACGGCGGTCTGGACGAAACGTTCGGCGAAATCGTCGTCGGTGACGCTGCCGATACACGAAACCGCCTGTCCGCCTGCGGCTTCGATGGCCGCGAGGGTGTCCTTGGCTGGTTCCGCGTCGAGGTCGTCGACCACCACCTTCGCGCCCTCCCCCGCCAGCTCGAGCGCGATCTCACGCCCGATGCCGGAGACGATCGCGACCTTGTTGTCCAGTGTTCCTGTGGATGCCAGAATCTTTCGCCAGTGCCGGAATATCGGATTTCAGTGTGATCCGCCGCACCGGGATTGCACCCGAAGAACTACAGAATGGCGAAGGCGACAACCAGACCGAGCGCGAAATGCGCCGCGGCAACCACGAGAACTTCGGTGGTGTAGACATCGGATGCCAGCGCCGCGCCGATATCAATGCCGAGTGCGCGCTCGATGACACGCACCGAAATCACCTGCGCGATGATGCCGACCAACCCGTAGATGCTCGCCGCGATGAGCCCCTCGGAGAGTTTGCCCGCCGAGGCGTAGGTCGCCAACACCACGATCAAGGCCATGCTGACCATGCCCGCGGACGCGACGATGATGGCATTGGGTTTACCCGCGGCGACCAGCGCGCGCAGCTTGCCGGGTGTGGTCAGATCGATGGCGTAGAAGCCGACGAGCATGAGGGCCAAGCCGACGATGGCGTAGAGGACAATGGCTCCAACGCCGGTGCCGAGCGAGTTCCAGTAACCCGATTCGAGGGCAACTGCGGTCATCGTGATCCTTCCGAGGTGAGGGTCGCGTAGTTACTGCGTAATGCGGTGCGGGACAAAGGCCGAGCCGTCGTCGGTGATCAATCCGGCGGTTTCGCGAATCCCGAGTCCGGCCGCGTTGTCGCCGACGATCCAGGCGCCGAGGACCGGGCGCATATCGTCGAATTCCGGTAGCGGGTCGAGCAATTGGTAGACGAAACCCTCTTCGCCGTAGACTCCGCCGGTGGCCGTCTCCAGGCCCGCGCCGACGATGGTCATATTCGCGCCCTCGCGCCCGAGCTTCGGCTTGCGAATGTATTCGGTGAGCTCATTGGGCTGATCTAGGTAGGCGGGCAATAGATTCGGGTGCCCGGGATACATCTCCCACAGGATCGCGAGGATCGCCTTATTGCTCAGCAGGGTCTTCCACAGCGGCTCGACCCACATGGTCTGCGGCAGGCTCGCGACCACGCGCTTACCGAAATCGTCGTCGAGCACCCACTCCCATGGATAGAGCTTGAAGATCGCATCGATCGAACCCTCGGCCAGATCGACGAAACGCTCCAGCTCGCTGTCGAATCCGACCTCCTCGATCGGCAGCGCGATGGTGTCGAATCCGGCCTCGGCGGCGGTCTCCTGCATATACGCGGTGGTGACATTGTCCTCGCCGGTGGCGTCCGCGCCGGACCAGGTGAAATGCAATTGCGCCGAGGGCAGGATGTCGCGCAACTCGGTCCAGCGCTCGACCAGCTTCTCGTGCAGGGAATTCCACTGATCGCCGTCGGGATAGAGCGCGGTGAGCCAGTGCCACTGCACAATCGCCGCCTCCAGAAGTGAGGTCGGCGTATCGGCGTTGTACTCCAACAGTTTCGCCGGGCGGCGCGCGTCGTAGCGCAGATCGAAGCGCCCGTAGACGTACGGGTCATTGCGCTTCCAGGATTCCGCGATCGGCCCCCAACTCCATTCGGGCAGACCGAAATCCTTGTACCGCTCGGTGAGCACCACATGCTCGACGGCATTCAGGCACATCGAATGCAGCAGTTCGACATCGGCCTCCAGCGCGAGGATCTCCGACATCTCGAACTCGTAATGCACCGATTCATCCCAGTAGGGCCTGGGCAGACCGCTCGCATCACGGCCGGGCGAGCCGTAGACCAGCCCCTGGCCCTCGATGATCTGTTGCCAGCCGGGCCGCGGCGTAGCGCGCACACGTCGCATTACGAACCCCCGCTGCTCTTGCTGCTGGTACCGAGACCGCCGCGGGTAACGGTGCTGCCGCTCTTGGTCGAGATCTGAGCTCCCTTGGGCTGCACCGTGGTTCCGCCGCTCGGCGGTTTGCCGACGGTGTTGTTGCCGCCGTAGTAATAGCGGTACTGGTGCCCGTTGTAGATGAAGATCCCGTTGGTACCGGTGTACGCGCCGGTCGACCCGGATCCGACGGCGGTCGAGGCGACCTCGCAGTCGTCGTCAGGTGTGACGACCTCCTGCCCGTTCTGATCGATCACGGTGCAATAGGCGGTCACCTGATCGGGTTTGGTGAGCGCCCGATAGGCGAGGTAACCGCCACCGACCAGACCCGCGACACCGACAATGGCGACACCGCCGATGAGTACGCGCTTGCGAGTGCGCTTCTTGTGCTCGGCGGCGGCCGTAGCGGCCTGCTGCGCCTCCTCCGCGCGCTTACGTGCCTTGTCACGCGCCCGCGCCTCCGCCACCGTCGGCGGACGCGGCTGGGTAACACCGGGTTCTTGACGCTGGATACTGCCCCTCTGCGGCGGGGTACCGAACCGACGCGGCCCGGTGCCAGGCGGAACCGGCCCGTCCCCCGGCACACCCTGACCAGCATCCGACGGACCAGATCCCCCGCTTGGCGCGCCATGCCCCTCGCCCGGCGAACCCAACCTATCGCCCGACGAACCAGATCCGCCACCTGACGAACCAGGACCGTCACCCGCAGAACCGGACCCGCCGCTGGGCGAACCAGCCCCTGCACCTGGCAAACGAGGATCGCTGCCCTGTGAACCACGACCGGCATCCGACGAATCAGACCCACCACCCCGCGCGCCCGACCCAGCACCCGCAGAACCAGATCCACAGCTTGCCGAACCAGACCCGGCTTCCGCCGAACGCGAGCCACTGCCCGGCGAAAGCGGTTGCGGCCGTGTGGCTTCGGAGCCTGCGTCACCGCCGGACGCGGACCACCTCGACTCCGGATCGGGCTCAGTCCGACCCGCGTCGTCGCCCGCCCCCGGACCTCCCGTACTCAACGATCACATCGCTCGGTCGTCGAAACCACTACCGCTCCTCGAATCCGGACAAATCTCCCCGCGCGGGCTCCCAGCTTTCCACAACAAGGTCGACCCGACCAGGAGTATCTCCAGAACGCAGAAGATCCAGCAACATTTCGCACGCGGGTCGCGGACCTTCGGCCACCACATGCACTCGACCGTCGCGGGCATTGGTGGCGTTTCCGATCAATCCGAGCGCAAGCGCACGCGAGCGCGTCCACCAGCGGAAGCCGACGCCCTGCACGTAGCCGTGCACCCACGCGCTGAGCCGAACCGATTCCGGCATCACGCGTCGATGGCGTCGATATCGAATGTCAGCGTGACCTTGGTGCCGGCCTTCAGCGTCCGGCCCACCGTGCAGACCTTGTCGATGGCGCGCTGCACGGTGACCAGCAGTCGCTCGCGGGCCTCCTCGTCCAATTCACTGAGGTCCAGCTCGAATACCTCGTCCAGCTGCGGGTACACCTCGTTCTCGCGGTCGGCGTCGCCGGAGACGCGGATGGTCGCGTCGAAGGCGTCGCCGAGCTTGCGCGAGAGCGGGAAGTCCGCGCTCAGTCCGGAGCAGCCCGCAAGGGCGATCTTCAGCAGCTCCCCCGGGGTGAAGGCCCCCGGCACGCCCTGCGATGCGATCAATACCTCGGCCCCGCGCGAGCTGCGGCCGGTGTACGCCCTGGTCCCGGTGCGCTCGACCCACAGGGTGGTCGGCTCGGTCGCGGCGGCGGTGGTGGTCGCGGATGCGGTGGTCTGGTCAGCCATGGTCACGATCCTGCCATTCTCGAAACGAAACTCTCACCCCCGCCAACGCGGCACGTGCCCGAGCCCTTCCGCGAATCGCCGGTGATCTCCGAGACATCACTCCTGGAAGCGGTACCCCATTCCGGCCTCGGTCAGCAGATGCTTTGGATTCGACGGGTCGATTTCGAGCTTGCGCCGCAACTGCGCGAGATACACCCGCAGATAATGCGTTTCGGTGGCGTACGACGGCCCCCACACCTCACGCAGCAGTTCGCGCCGCCCGACGAGTTTGCCCCGGTTGCGCACCAGCATCTCGAGCATGCCCCACTCGGTCGGGGTCAGGTGCACCGTTTCACCGTTCTTTGTGACCTTCTTCGCGCTGAGGTCGACGGTGAACGATGAGGTCACCACGACCGGATCGGTGGCATCGGTATCGGTCGCGCCGCGCCGGACCGCGGCCCGCAGCCGCGCCAGCAGCTCATCCATGCCGAACGGCTTGGTGACATAGTCGTCCGCGCCCGCGTCCAGCGCCTCCACTTTGTCGGTGGAATCGGTCCGTGCCGAAAGTACGATCACCGGTGCGGCGGTCCAGCCGCGCAGTCCGGCCAGCACCTCGATGCCGTCCATATCGGGCAGACCCAGATCCAGAATGACGACGTCGGGATGCTTATCGGCCGCCGCGCGCAATGCCGCCGCGCCGGTGCCCGCGGTGATCACCTCATAGCCGCGGACCGACAAATTGATGCGCAGTGCGCGCACGATCTGCGGTTCGTCATCGACCACAAGCACCTTGGTCGACGGTGCTTCCTGCTTTTTGTCGGTCATTACGACTTCCTGTGCGGTCCGCGGTGTCGTTGTGCTCATCATCGGCTGCTCACCTCGGTTTCATCGGCAGGCAGGTCCACGATCATCGTCAATCCTCCGCCCGGTGTCGGTTCGGCGTGCACGGTGCCGCCCATCGCCTCGACGAAACCGCGCACCACCGACAGGCCGAGCCCTACACCCGTGGTGTTGTCACGATCGCCGAGCCGCTGGAACGGCTCGAATAGTTGCTCCTCGGTGCCCGGCGGGACACCGGGACCGACATCGATCACGGCAATCGACACCCGCTCCCCGTCGTGTTCCGCGGTGACCCGCACAGGCGTATCGCGCGTCGAATGCCGCAGCGCGTTATCGATCAGATTGGCCAGCACCCGCTCGAGCAGGCCGCTGTCCGCCCGGACCGAGACCTCGCCGACCTCCACCTTCACCCGATCCATCGCCGCACGCCGCAGCCCACGCGCGCCCATCCCGACGCTCACCAGCGCCTGATGCACGACCTCGTCCATGTACACCCGACGGAACTGCGGCTGCACCACGCCGACCGCCAGGCGCGACGAGTCGAGCAGATTGCCGACCAGCGCGGTCAGCTGATCCACCGATTCCTCGATGGTTTCCAGCAGTTCGACGGTGTCCTCGGGCGAGAACTCGATGTCGTCACTGCGCAGACTGGAAACCGCGGCCTTGGCGCCGGCCAGCGGCGTGCGCAGATCGTGGCTCACCGCCGACAGCAACGCCCGGCGCAACCGGTCGGCCTCGAGCAGGGCCGCGGCGGCGCTGGCCTCCTCGGCCAGCCGGGACTGTCGGACCAGCCCGGCCGCCTGGTTCGCGACCGCGTTGAGCACCGGACGGTCGAGCGCGGCGAGCGGCCGCCCGGCCAACAGCAGCCAGCTCGTCGCATCGCCCGCCTGTATCGCGGTCTCGGCCTCGGACGCTCGCTGCGGCGGACTCGTGCCGACCGCGGCGATCACCTCGTCGCCGAACTGCATGCTGACCGCGCGCAGCCCGTAGGTCTCGCGGACCTGCTCCAACAGCTTGGGCAGATCCGCACCATGCAGCACAGCACCGGCGAACAGGGTCAGCAACTCGGCCTGCTGAGAGGCTCGACGCGCCTGCCGGGTCTGTTTGCCTGCCACATCCACCAGCGCGGCGACCGCCACCGCGACGATCAGCAATACCACCACCGTGATGAAGCTGTCCGGCTCGGCAATGGTCAGGCTGTAGCGCGGATCGACGAAGAACCAGTTCAACAACATGCCCGACAGCAGCGCCGAAAGTGCCGCAGGCACAACGCCACCGAGCAACGCCACCGCGACGACGCCGATGAAGAACACCGCGCTGAGCCCACCCAGCTGCAGATAGCCGTCCAGGAAAGAACAGATCACCGAGACCGCTGCCGGAACCAGCACCGCCGCGAGCCATGCGCGGATCGGCTGGCGCGGCATCAGCGAATAGCGGCGCAGCCCACGATTGGCCTCCTCATGCGTGACCATGTGTACATCGATCTTGCCGGATGCCTGCACCACGGCGGAGCCGATCCCCTCGTCGAGCATGCGCGCCCAGCGTGAGCGCCGGGACGTGCCGAGCACCAACTGGGTCGCGTTCACCTCGCGGGCGAATTCCAGCAGCGTATTCGGCACATCGTCACCGGTGACGGTATGCAGCGAGGCATCCAGACTCGCGGCGAATTCCCGCAGCCGGGTCAGCCGTTCCGTCGATACCCCGGCCAGTCCGTCGCCGCGCACCACGTGCAGCAGGACCAGGTCGGCGCTGGATTTGGTGGCGATGCGGCTGGCCCGGCGCACCACGGTCTCCGATTCGGGACCGCCGGTCACCGCGACGACAACGCGTTCGCGCGCCTCCCACAGCTCGGTGATCTTGTGGTCGGCCCGGTATTTCGCCAGTGCCGCATCGACCTGGTCGGCCAGCCACAGCAGCGCCAATTCGCGTAGGGCGGTCAAATTGCCAGGCCGGAAGTAGTTGCGCAGCGCCGCGTCGACCTTGTCAGCGGCGTACACGTTGCCGTGAGAAAGCCTGCGCCGCAACGCCTCCGGCGTGATATCGACCAGCTCGACCTGGTCTGCGCTGCGCACCACCGCATCGGGCACGGTTTCCTTCTGCTGGATGCCGGTGATCTGCTCGACGACATCGTTGAGGCTCTCGAGATGCTGCACATTGACCGTCGAGATCACGTCGATGCCCGCGGCCAGCAAATCCTCGACGTCCTGCCAGCGCTTGCCATGTTCGCTACCCGGCGCGTTGGTGTGCGCGAGTTCGTCGACCAGCACCACGGCCGGTGCGCGGCGCAGCACTGCCTCCACATCGAGTTCGGGCAGTGTCGTGCCGCGATACGCCACCATGCGCGGTGGAATCCGCTCGATGCCCGCCAGCAGTTCCGCGGTCTTGGCTCGGCCGTGTGTCTCCACTACCGCAGCTACCACGTCTCGGCCGCGTTCGAGTCGGCGATGGGCCTCGCCCAACATGGCGTAGGTCTTGCCGACCCCCGGTGCCGCACCGAGGTAGATGCGCAGTTGGCCGCGTTTCACTCGTCCATCATCGCGCGATACGGCGTGTCGCCGAAGATCCGTACCCGTTCTGTCGCGATCTCCGAATCCTGCCGCTGCCCCATTGTCGACAGCGCGCGAATGATCAGCGCGCAACAGACGAATCCTATGAGCACCGCGACCGTGACAGCCGACATGACGATCCTTTCACCGACCTATAGGACCCCGGTCCTGCTGGCATCCCCCGCATGGCCGGTCGATGAATTTCTACTCCCGTATCGGCCGCCTATCTGGATCTTTACGGTGTGTTGACGGGTTGACCCCCTACCTTGACGGCATCCTTTCACCCAGCGCCCGAGCCGTACCCGTAAACGAAGCGTCAATGCTCGTCGACGGGCCGCCAAGAACCCGTAAACAAGCTCCGCACCAGCTCGAATGACCGCTTGACTCGCCATGTCGCGCGCCGTACCCGGAGCGCAAATGGAGGTTGTGTAAATGTCTGTCGTGGTGTTCACGGTGCTCACCGTGACGATCTTCGCGCTACTCGGCTTGATCCAGCGTGGGGTGGAAAAGCTGTGATCGCGAACGTGATCGGTCTGGTCCTCGCCGTCCTCATCGCCGTCTTCATGGTGGCGGCGCTGCTCTTCCCCGAGAGGTTCTAGTTGAACACGACCACCGCGGGGATCGCGTTCGTCGCCTCCCTGATCATCGCGCTGGCCCTGGTGCATGTGCCGCTCGGCGACTACATGTTCCGGGTGTACAAGGCCGAGAAGCACTCCCGCGCCGAGCGAGTCATCTACAAGGCCATCGGTGTCCAGCCCGAGGTCGAACAGACCTGGGGCATCTACGCGCGCAGTGTGCTGGCGTTCTCGGCGGTCAGCATGCTGTTCCTGTTCTTCCTTCAGCTGATTCAGGGCAAGCTGCCGCTGCATCTGCACGATCCGGCCACCGAGGTGACCCCGGCGCTGGCCTGGAATACCGCGGTCAGCTTCGTGACGAATACGAACTGGCAGAACTACTCCGGTGAATCGACCCAGGGGCACCTGGTGCAGATGGCCGGGCTGGCGGTGCAGAACTTCGTCTCCGCGGCCGTCGGCATCGCGGTGGCGGTCGCGTTGGTGCGCGGCTTCGCCCGCAGGCATACCGGCGATCTCGGCAACTTCTGGGTGGACCTGGTGCGCGGCACCATTCGCATCCTGCTGCCGCTGGCCTTCGTCTTCGCGATCATTCTCGTCGCCGGTGGCGCGATCCAGAACTTCCACCTGCACGATCAGGTGGCGCAGACGCTGAACGGCACCGAGCAGACCATTACCGGCGGGCCGGTGGCCAGCCAGGAGGTCATCAAGGAACTCGGCACCAACGGTGGCGGCTTCTACAACGCGAACTCCGCGCACCCATTCGAGAATCCGACGACCTGGACCAATTGGGTCGAAATCTTCCTGCTGCTGGTGATCAGCTTCTCGCTGCCGCGCACCTTCGGTCGCATGGTCGGCAGCAAGAAACAGGGCTACGCGATCGTCGCGGTAATGGGCACGATCGCGCTGATCAGCGTCACCTTGCAGAATCTCTTCCAACTGCAGCACCACGGCACGGTGCCGACCGCGATCGGCGCATCGCTCGAGGGTGTCGAAACCCGTTTCGGCGTGGCCGATTC
This sequence comes from Nocardia sp. NPDC102475, assembly GCF_055584605.1. Taxonomy (NCBI): domain Bacteria; kingdom Bacillati; phylum Actinomycetota; class Actinomycetes; order Mycobacteriales; family Nocardiaceae; genus Nocardia; species Nocardia sp. NPDC102475. The sequence continues at coordinate 180,176 of NZ_JBVJLS010000018.1, forward strand.
CGCGACCTTCGCCACCGCGACGACGCTGACCTCCACCGGTGCGGTGGATTCGTTCCACGATTCCTACACCAGCCTCGGCGGCATGATGACGATGTTCAATATGCAGCTCGGCGAGGTCGCGCCGGGCGGTACCGGCTCGGGCCTGTACGGCATGCTCATCCTCGCGGTGATCACCGTCTTCGTCGCGGGTCTGATGGTCGGTCGCACACCGGAATACCTGGGCAAGAAGATCACGCCGCGCGAAATCAAGCTCGCCGCTTCGTATTTCCTCATCAGCCCGCTGATCGTGCTGTTGGGTACGGCGGCCGCGATGGCCATGCCGGGGCAGCGCGCGGGCATGCTCAACGCCGGACCGCACGGGCTCTCGGAAGTGTTGTACGCCTTCACATCCGCGGCGAACAACAATGGTTCGGCCTTCGCGGGGCTATCCGGAAATACCGAGTGGTACAACACCGCGCTGGGCCTTGCCATGGTCTTCGGCCGCTTCCTGCCGATCATTTTCGTACTGGCCCTTGCCGGTTCGCTCGCTCAACAGGGGCAGACCCCCGAATCGATCGGCACGCTGCCGACGCACCGGCCGCAGTTCGTCGGCATGGTCGTCGGCGTGACGGTGATCCTGGTCGCGCTGACCTTCCTGCCCGCACTCGCACTCGGGCCGCTCGCCGAAGGAATCCACTGATATGTCCACTACGACAGCCGAAATGACCGCGGATCCGGTCCAGCACGAACGAGGCGTCCGCAAGGGTGTGCTCGATCCGAAGATGCTGCTGACCTCCATTCCGGACGCGGTCCGCAAGCTCGACCCACGCACGATGTGGCGCAATCCGGTGATGCTCATCGTGGAGATCGGCGCGGTCTGGTCGACGGTGCTCGCGCTGACGAAACCGACCTTCTTCGCCTGGGCGATCGTCGTATGGCTTTGGCTCACCGTCATATTCGCCAATCTGGCGGAGGCGGTCGCCGAGGGACGCGGTAAGGCGCAGGCCGACACACTGCGGAAAGCCAAGACCGACACCATGGCTCGACGTCTGGTCGACTGGTCACCGGGTGCGCGTCTCGTCGAGCAGAGCGTCGGGGCTCCGGCGCTGCAACGCGGCGATTACGTCATCGTCGAGGCGGGCCAGGTGATTCCAGGCGACGGCGATGTTGTGGAAGGCATTGCTTCGGTGGACGAATCGGCCATTACCGGCGAATCGGCGCCGGTCATCCGGGAGTCCGGCGGCGACCGCTCGGCGGTCACCGGAGGTACCACCGTGCTGTCCGATCGGATCATCGTCAAGATCACCCAGGAGCCGGGCGCGAGCTTCATCGACAAGATGATCGCGCTCGTCGAGGGCGCGTCGCGGCAGAAGACGCCGAACGAGATCGCGCTGAATATCCTGCTCGCCGCGCTGACCATCATCTTCGTCTTCGCGGTTGCCACGTTGCAGCCCCTGGCGATCTTCTCGAAGTCGAACAACCCTGGGGTGGCGGATACCTCGGCGCTGGACGTGCACGGTGTCACCGGCATCGTGATGGTTTCGCTGCTGGTGTGCCTGATTCCGACCACCATCGGCGCACTGCTGTCGGCCATCGGCATCGCGGGTATGGACCGCCTGGTGCAGCGCAATGTGCTGGCCATGTCCGGCCGCGCGGTCGAGGCCGCCGGTGACGTGAACACCCTGCTGCTGGACAAGACCGGCACCATCACCCTCGGCAATCGGCAGGCCTCGGAATTCGTGCCGATGCCGGGCATCTCGGATGACGAATTGGCCGATGCCGCACAACTTTCCAGCCTCGCCGATGAGACCCCCGAGGGTCGCTCCATCGTGGTCTACGCCAAGCAGGCGTTCAACAAGCGCGAACGCACCCCGGGTGAGTTGACCGGTGCCACCTGGGTGGAATTCACCGCCCAGACCCGTATGTCCGGCGTGAACCTGCAGGACGGGCACCAGCTGCGCAAGGGTGCCGCCAGCGCGGTCACAGACTGGGTTCGCACACAAGGCGGGGACGTACCCGGCCATATCGGCGTGATCGTCGACGGGATATCCGCATCCGGTGGCACCCCGCTGGTCGTCGGTGAGGTCGATGACGGAAAGGCCCGGCTGCTCGGCGTCATTCATCTGAAAGACGTTGTGAAGCAAGGCATGCGGGAGCGTTTCGACGAGATGCGCCGAATGGGCATCCGCACGGTGATGATCACCGGCGATAACCCGTTGACCGCCAAGGCGATTGCCGATGAGGCCGGTGTCGACGACTTCCTCGCCGAAGCAACGCCCGAGGACAAACTGGCGCTGATCAAGCAGGAGCAGGACGGCGGCCGCTTGGTCGCGATGACAGGTGACGGCACCAATGACGCACCGGCCCTCGCCCAGGCCGATGTGGGCGTCGCGATGAACACCGGCACCTCGGCCGCCAAGGAAGCCGGAAATATGGTCGATCTGGATTCGGATCCGACCAAGCTCATCGAAATCGTGGAGATCGGCAAACAGCTGCTCATCACCCGCGGCGCGCTGACCACCTTCTCGATCGCCAATGACATCGCCAAGTACTTCGCGATCATCCCCGCGCTGTTCGTCGCCCTGTTTCCGGGCCTGGACCTGCTCAACATCATGCGGCTGGCCAGCCCGCAGTCAGCGATCCTTTCGGCGGTCATCTTCAACGCGCTGGTCATCATCGCGCTGATCCCGCTGGCGCTGCGCGGTGTGCACTACCGGCCGAGCAATGCCTCGAAACTGTTGAGCCGCAACCTGACCATCTACGGTTTCGGCGGCATCGTCGCGCCGTTCATCGGCATCAAACTGATCGACCTCGTCGTCCAACTCCTCCCCGGGATGTCCTGATATGCGTATGTCAACTTGGATCCGGCAGCATCTGGCCGCGTTGCGTGCACTGCTGGTGCTCACCGCGATCACCGGAATCGTCTATCCCGTCGCGGTTTTCGCGGTCGCCCAGATTCCCGGCCTGCACGATAAGGCGGACGGGTCGCTGATCACGAGAGACGGCAAGGTCGTCGGTTCCAGCCTGATCGGGCAGTCGTTCACCGATAAGGACGGCAACGCGCTGGTGCAGTACTTCCAGAGCCGTCCGTCGGCGGCGGGCGACGGCTACGACCCGCTGTCCACCGCGGCGTCCAACCTCGGCCCGGAGAGCATCGTCGACACCCTCGACGCCGATCCGGCCAGTGTGAAGCTGAGCCTACTCTCGACGGTCTGCGCACGAAGTAAGGCGGTCGGCGACCGTGAGGGGGTCGACGGCAGCCGTCCGTTCTGCACCAAGGACGGTGTCGGCGCGGTGCTTTCGGTGATCGGACCGCGCGACGCGGACGGCGAGGTTTCGCATCCGGTGCAGGTCGTGAGCGTCAACGAGGCGTGCCCGGCGAAGCCGTTCCTGGCCACGTACAAGGGTGTGCGGGTCGAATGCGCCAAGCCGGGCGAGGACTATTCGGTCGGCCGGATCGTCCCGATCATCGGCGATGCCCCGACCGGCACACCGGTGCCCACCGATGCGGTCACCGCCAGCGGCAGCGGTCTGGACCCGCATATCTCACCGCGGTACGCGGCCCTCCAGGTCGCGCGAATCGCCAAGGCCCGCAATATCTCCGAGGATCAGGTGCGCGCACTAGTCGACGCGCACACCGATGGCAGGACTCTCGGCTTCCTCGGTGAACCGCGTGTGCATGTGGTCGAGCTGAATCTCGATCTCGACAAGCGGTACCCGTTGCGCGGCTAGCGAGCCGAGCGCTCATTCCCGAAGGGGAATGGGCGCTCGGCCGATTCGTTCAGTTGTCCTCGACGCAGGCGAAGCAATACGCCGACGCGGCGAGATACTGGCGGCAGTCCGGACCGTGGCCCGCATGCGTACTGCAGATGAAACGCGCCAAGTCCAGATCGAGATCCATCGGCTCGGCACTGCAATCACGGTGCTGAGTGCTCCACAGATCCCGGCGATCCAGTGATGTCTGCATTGTGCACCTCCGGCCTGTTGGTATTCAGTGGAGAAGCGAACCAATGTCCTTACATTGGTGGATTACCCGATCCGGCGCCGTTCATCGCGTGATCTGCCAATCATCGGGCAGCCGCACCGTGGTGACCTGATCGCCCTCGGCCACGAGATCCACGGTCGCCGAACCCAATCGCAGATCGCTCAGGGTGACTGTGCCCCATTGCGGCGGCAGTTGCGGTCTGACGGTGAGCGTGCGCGATGGCGCGGCCGGATCCAGTCCGAGGAACGAGCGCACCAGCAATAGCGGTGCCGCACTGGCCCACGCCTGCGGTGAACAGGAGGTGGGATACGGGATCGGAGCCGCGAACTGATCGCGCGGAAATCCGCAGAACAGCTCGGGCAGCCGACCACCGAAAGATGCCGCCGCATCGAGTAATCCGCCCGCCAGCCGGGTGGCGAGCTCGACCGCGCCCGGCACCTGCCGGTAGCGCAGCAGGCCCGCGACGGCGATCGCGGTATCGTGCGGCCAGACCGATCCACAGTGATAGCTCATCGGGTTGTAGGCGCCCATCGACGAGGCGAGGGTGCGCAGCCCGAACCCGGTGTCCATTTCGGGACCGGAGAGCCGCCTGACCATTTCCGCGGCGTGCTCGTCGCTGGCGATGCCGGTCCAAAGACAGTGCGCCACATTGCTTGTCAGCGCATCGACTTGCCGTTTGCGGCCGTCGAGCGCAACCGCGTACCACCCCTGCTGCGGCAGCCAGAACTGTTCGGCGAATTTGCCGCGCAGTTCGGCGGCCCGCTCACGCAGCCGGGTCGCCGCACGCTGATCGTCGAAGGCCTCGGCCAACTCCGCCCGGGACAGCAGTGCGGCATACGCATAGCCTTGCACCTCGCACAGCGCGATCGGCGCCTCCGCGAGATGTCCTGCGGCATCGTTGATTCCGTCGAAACTGTCCTTCCAACCCTGATTGACCAGCCCGCGATCGGTGGCACGGCGGTATTCGACGAAGCCGTCGCCGTCACGATCGCCGCAATCAGTGATCCACCGCACCGCGGCGTCGGCGGCGGGCAGCAGTTCCCTGATCACCTCCGAATCCGCACCCCATCGATGACATTCCGCGAGCAACATGATGAAAAGCGGTGTGGCATCGGCGGTTCCGTAATATGTACTGCCGCCGAGCACATGTCCGCTCGCGGGGCCGCGCCGCATCTCGTGCATGATCCGCCCCGGCTCCTCCTCGGTGAGCGGATCGATGCGCTGCCCTTGCAATTCGGCCAACTGCTGCAGTGTGCCCAACGCGAGATCCACTTCCAAAGGCAGCGCCATCCACGCGGTGAGCAAACTGTCGCGGCCGAACAGGGTCATGAACCAGGGCGCACCCGCGGCCACGAACGGGCGACCCTCGCCGGATTCGTCGTGAATCTGCAACGCGCCCAAGTCGCTTTCCGAACGGCGAAGCACCTGGGTGAGTACAGGATCCGCGGAAGTGATCTTCGTCGCGGTGTGTCGCCACGCCGCCATCTTGCGGCTCGGTGCGCTGAGCCCATGGTGCTCCCCCGGCGCCAGTGGCGCCTGGACGCGTTGATTGCCGACGGTCGGCTGGGCCACGATCTCGGTCTGCCAGCGTTCGCCTGGCAGTACGACTACCCGCCAGAGCAGGGTGCCGGGCAGAACGGCGGGCTCGACGGTCGCCGAAACCGTGAGCCCGCGCATCCGATCGGTGCGGTCGTGCAACAGCAACTCGCCTTCGGCCACGGTGACCTCGGCGCGGCCGTGCGCGACGCGGCCCTCCTTGACCGCGAACAGATCGACGAAATCCGCGTCGACATGCAATTCCAGGGTGACCGCGGTGGCCTCCCGGCCCATATTCTCCAGGGTCAGGATCTCGTGCATGCCATCGGCGATGAGGCGTTCGCGCACCAACAGCAGGGTGCTGTCGGCCTGTCCGGCCTGCGGTGGCCGGCGCAGCACGAATCTGGCGGCGAACGCCTCCGGGCTGAGCACCGACAGCGATTCGGCCGGTTGGCCGTCCACCAGCAGTTCCCAGCGGGAGATGACGCGGGCGTCGCGGAAGAACAACCCGTGCGGATGTCCCGGTTCGACATCGCCGAGCCGATTCGACAGGCAGAAGGTACCGCCCTCGACCAAGGTCACCGAATTGCCGCAACCACCGAGACCGGTCGGCTCACCGGAATTCAGCGGTGCGGGATTCGACGCGACGCCTGCGTCTGCGGTCATACTCGTTCGCTGGCGGGAATACGGACCGGCACCGTCTTATCGAGCAGCAGTGCCGCACGCGCATGGCGCCGCGAACGCAGGAGCTGGTGATAGACCTGCTCATAGCCGCGCCCGAGCGTGCCCGCGCCGAAGTTCGCCTCGACGTGCGCACGGCAGGCGGCCGGATCCAGCTGGCTCGCCTCGTGGATCGCGGCGGGCAGTTCGGAGGGATCATCACAGATCCGACCGGTCACGCCATCGACGATGACCTCGGCAACGGCGCCGCCGCGGAGCGCGACAACCGGTGTGCCACAGACCATCGCTTCGATCATCACCATGCCGAACGGTTCCTCCCAATCGATGGGGAACAACAGGCAGCGCGCATTCGCGAGCAGTTTGCGCTTCGCCGACGCATCCGCGAGTCCGAAAAGATGATCGCGCTCGGTGATCAGTGGGCGCACTTTTTTCTCGAAATACGCCAGCTCGGGGGCTTCGCTGCACTTGCCCGCCAGTACCAGCGGAATACCGGCTTCGTGTGCGGCTTGCAATGCGAGATGCGTGCCCTTGGTTGCGGTGAAGCGGCCGAGAAACAGTGCGTAGTCGCCTTTTTCGGTTTGGTACGGCCACTGGTCGACATGCAGTGCATTGTGTACGCGACCGACCCAATTCAGATCGGGCGCCAATTCGCGCTGCCGATCACTGATGGCGACCAGCGATACTTCCTGGCCCAATTCGCGGTAGTAGTGGTAGCAGTCGCCCTCGTCGACCGGACCGTGCACGGTCACCACTGTTGGTAAACCCAAGCCCATATACGCCGGGGCATTCAGTGGTCCGGCAAAAGTGTGGTCGTGCACCAGATCCACGCCGGAGGTTGCGGCGACCTGTTCGATCGCCCTACGCACCTTCAGAGCGTGCACGACCTCGGGAAACGGCTCACCGAGCCGTTCGGGTAATGCGCGATCCCACACCGGCACGAATTTCGCCGTGGTACCGGGTTCACCGGCGCCGAACAATGTCACGTCGTGCCCGCGTGCGACCAATGCGTCGACCAAATCGGCGACTACCGCCTCGACTCCGCCATAGGCCTTCGGCGGTACGTCGAAGTACGGCGGAACAACCATCGCAATGCGGAATCGTTCGCCGACGTGATCGGTAGACAGCAAATCCGAAGCGGCAATGGGCGCCGAATTCGGCGCGATCAGACCTGCGCTCATGACCATCCTTCCAGGGACAACCTTGTGCACATCCACCCAGCACTTCGGTGCGCTGGGCGCCGAACGTGTTGGCCGCCGCGGCGGAGGTGAAGACTGGAGCCTGCACCGCCGTCCATGAAGGCTTGGTTGGCCTGGTCACACCGATTGGCATGAACAGGGGGGCCGCACACAGACGTACCTTATTTCTGGGTGTTCAAACCACGCAGTCGGTGTGAAATCTCAGCATTTGGGATGAAATGGCCCATTATCCGGAGTTGATATCGAGTGGACTTACCGGACTATTGACGGTTCCGAGATAAACGGGGAGCAAACGAATCCGGTGTTCGATTGCCCTACCGCCTTGTTATACGCATACGTATAATATGCGCATGTTCGATCCCATCACTCTTGCCATCGGGGCCGGAATCGCCGGTGTCGGCTGGGCCGTCGGGCGGTTCGGCAGGCGCTCGCCCGCCGGGTCCGCAGTCGCCCGGTGCGGCTGTGGCCACGACCTGGCGCTGCACGATCCGGAGGCGGGCACATGCCATGCCGAGCTGGTCCGCAAGACGTACGGCGGGCCCGTATGGGTGCAGTGCGGTTGCCGACGCTACACCGGTCCGGTCCCGGTCGAGGATTACTTCAGCAGACCGATCATGCCCTCGGACGACTGACTTACGACTCGGCCGCCGAGGCGGGCTGCATGCGCAGCGGCACCCCGATCCGGTTCCACAGGTTGATCATCGCGGTGACCGCGACCAGACCGGCCCGCGCGCCATCCTCGAAGTTCTTCTCCACCTCGGCCCAGATCTCATCGCTGACACCGTGCTCACCGAGTCTGGTGACCGCTTCCGCGTAGGCGAGGGCGGCTCGTTCGGCCGCGGTGAACTTCACCGACTCGCGCCAGGCATTGAGGTAGTAGATCCGCTGTTCGGTCTCGCCCGCCATCCGCGCGTCGGTGGTGTGCATATCGATGCAGAACAGGCAGCCGTTCATCTGGGAAACGCGGATCTTCACCAGCTCGCGCACCGTCGAATCCAGTGGCCCGCGGCGGATCGCCTGCTCTGCGGCGTACCAGGCCTGGTAGATCTCGGGCGCCATCTCGGCGAGTTGCATGCGTGACATGGGTCGTCCTCTCTCGAATCGCTTACCCGGGTAGGACGAGATAGCCGCCGAATCTGTGACAACGTCACGAAGACGGCAGGCAGCGGGCCCGATCGGGCAGCTCACCGCACGGCTCGTTGCCATGCTCGCGCAGCACATCCTTACCGGTCAGATCGGTCAAGAAATGCAGGAAGCTCGCGCCGAGCGAATCGCCGGGGAGTTCGCCATAGCTGTAGGCGTATTCGACGCCCCAGAACGGGTAGCTGCGGTTGACCGCGGCGTCCCTACCCGGTGTTACGCCATTGATGGTGAGGGTCGTGGCTCCCGCCTTCACCGCCTCGGAGAACTCGCTGTAGCCGATCGCACCCGGAATGTCGCCGACAGCCTTCTGCATATCCTTGGTGACCTGCACATCGCAATATCTGGCCGTCGTGGGCGCGCCATCCTTGATCGCGACACAGCTGACATGCGGCCGAGCGGGCTGCGGACCGTCGAGCACCCTGCGCTCCAACGTATTTCGAGTGCCCGATCCCGGTATCCGATTGACCAGTACGACAGGCAGGTCGGCACCGCCGACATCGCGCCAGTTGGTGATGCGGCCCTGATACAGATCCTGGATCTGCGCGACAGAAAGGTTGGTGACGCCGACATCCTTGTGCCCGATCATGGTGAACAGCGACAGCGCGAGCGGACGGTCCAGCAGCGGTTGGTAGCCATCACCTTTCGGGCCGTCACTGATCGTGAGCAGATCGGGATCGTCCTTGCCCTCCTCGGCGAGCCGGTCGAGACCGCGTTCGGTGCCCTCGAAGCCGAAGGTGAATTCCGCTCCGGTGCAACGCTTCCCGTACTGCGCGGCCGCATCGCGGATGATCGGTTCGAAGGCCGACGAGCCGACCACCGTGAGTTTGCCCGCGGCACAATCCAATGGCGTCGGATCGGGCGACAGCACGGAAACCAAAAGCTGGACGACGATCACCGCGACCAGAAAGGTCGTGAGCGCCACCATCACTCGCGAAATGCCGGTGCGGCTCTGGGTTTCGATGATCCGCCCACCCTTGATGCCGCCGCTCAGTATCGGATCCGCATACTCCCCCGTACCCTCCGAACGTTGCAGAATGGCCAGGATCTTGTAGTGATCACCGCGATTGAGTGGAACCCTCGGCAGATCGATGGCACCGATATGTCCTTCGGTATCCTCGCGAACCGCGATACCCGAATCACGCCCCAGCGAATCGGCCAGTCCCTCGTCACTCAGCTCGGTCACCGCCATGCCGATGACCCTGCGCTGCGAAAAGTTCAGATGCAGGCCGACCCGCCCCGCCTCGGGCGCCCGGTAGTCGTGCGTATCGATCGGTGTCGCACCGCTGTTTTCGATACGGACCAGCACCACCGATAGATCCTTCAGCGGCGGACTCACACCATCTTGCTCGGGGCGCAGCTGCGGCAGTACACCAGGAAAGACCGATTCGATCTCACCGGTGACCGGGGTATCCATCTGCACCCGATAACCGATTTCCTTGCGTCCGACGAAGACGAACTCCCATAGGAACGCGACGATCGGCACCGCGATACCGATGAGTCCGAGCACGATTTCGATCGGAAAGCCACCCACCGGTGCCGCCACCCCCAAGAGATCTTTGTGTCAACCATTCTCGAACGTCATCGGGCATCCTCCCAGATCCCGCACGAGTGTTCGGCAACAGTTAACCCGGCGGTCAACCTGCCGATTTCGTCCAGGCGAGCAGCTTCTCGGCTGGCCAAGTGTTGATAACACGTTCCGCCGCAACATCATTCGCGACAGCGCGCTCGCAGCCGTAACCCAGCCAATCCAACTGACCAGGGGCATGCGCATCGGTGTCGATCGAGAAATAGCACCCCATCTCGACCGCCATCCGCAGCAGTCGCGACGGCGGATCGAGCCGTTCGGGACGGCTGTTGATCTCTACCGCTGTCCCGTAACTCCGGCACGCCTCGAAGACAAGTTCGGCATCGAAACTCGACTCGGGCCGCAGACCCCGCTGCCCCGCGATCAGTCTGCCGGTGCAGTGGCCGAGCACATCCACATTCGGATTCGCCACCGCGTACACCATGCGCTTGGTCATCGTCTCGCTGTCGGCACGCAGATGCGAATGTACGCTGGCCACAACGATATCGAGTTCGGCGAGCAGATCGCTCTGCTGATCCAGGGTCCCGTCATCGAGGATGTCCACCTCGATCCCGGTGAGAATCCGGAACGGCGCGACTCGTTCGTTCAGCTCCGCGACCACATCCAGCTGCCGACGCAGCCGGTCCGCCGAAAGCCCGTTTGCGACGGTCAACCGTGGCGAATGATCGGTCAGCGCACAGTATTCGTGGCCGAGCGCGGCCGCGATGCCCATCATCTCCGCGATCGGACTGCCGCCGTCGGACCAGTCGGAGTGAGTGTGCAGATCGCCGCGCAACTGGGCCCGCATGGGTTTGCCCGGCGACCCGATGGGCTGCGCGGCCTTGCGGAGTTCGCTCAAATAGTCCGGCACCGCACCGGAATACGCCTGTTCGATGACGGCGGCGGTCTTCGGCCCGATCCCCGCGAGTTCTTGCCAGCTGTGCGCGGCGCGATGGGTCGCCTGCTCGTCCTCGGGCAGCTGGTCGACGATATCGGCGGCCCGCCGGTACGCCTTCACCCGATGTGTTTGCGCCCGTGCGCGTTCCAGCCAGAAGCCGATCTCGCGCAGCGCCTCCACCGGACCCGGAGCATTCCCCGGATCCGGAGCGACGATCGAATCGTCCTCCGCCACAGCGGTTATCGAATCCGGCTGTACTTCACGAAGGCGACGCCGTCCTCGAACACCCGGCTGGTGATCACCCGGAAACGGGCCGCCTCGGGCAGGCGCGGGCCGGAACCGAACAGCGAGCGGCCGCGGCCGAGTACGACCGGGTACAGCTTCAGGAAGATCTGATCGATCTCCGGCAGCAACTCCTGCGCCAATTCCCCGCCGCCGCACAGCCAGATCCCGAGCCCGTTGTCCCGCTTCAGCTCTCGCACGGTGGCGAGCGGATCGGCCGAGATCAGCTCCACCGAAGGATCCGGGCTCTCCGGCAGCGTCGTCGATACGACGAATTGACGCAGATGCGAATACGGGCTGGAGGTTCCGGTCCGCACGCCGAAATCGTGGGTCTTGCGCCCCATCAGCACGGTGTCGAAGTAACGGTTGCGCTTATCGATGCCGAGGGCCTCCCGCACCTTCGTCGGCAAGGTCTCGGGGTACTGCGCGGTGATCGCCGGGCCGTGATCGCCACCGACCGGGAAGAAGTCGACCGACCCGTCCTCGGTGGCGATGAACCCGTCGATAGTCGAAGCGACGTAGTAGGTGAGCTTGCGCATAAGTCCTTCCTCCACGGCCGGTCGGCTCCCGAGCCGCTTAAAAGAACGGTAGCTCGCCAACGCCGATCTTTTCGAGCGACCTGCGAGCAGTCGCTACGGAAAGCGGCGACGGGCCTTCGGTTGGCAGCGCGGGCAGGAATAGGAAGAACGATTCATGAACTTCTCCCGCACGATGGGCGCACCGCAGCGACGGCACGGTTCGTCCTCGCGGCCGTAGACCGCGAGCGAGCGTTCGAAGTAGCCGGATTGGCCGTTGACGTTGACATACAACGCGTCGAACGAAGTGCCACCGGCCGCGAGCGCCTCCCCCATCACCGCGCCGACCTCGGTGAGCAGGGTGCGCACGGCGGGTCTGGTCAGCCCGGACGCGAGCCGGTTGCCGTGGATCTTCGCCCGCCACAGAGATTCGTCGGCATAGATATTGCCGACGCCGGAGATCACGGTCTGATCCAGCAGCACCCGCTTGATCTCGGTCTGTTTGGCGCGCACCGCAGCCACCACGACCTCCGGGTCGTAGCGCGGGTCCAGCGGATCCCGGGCGATATGGGCGACAGGTTGGGGCACCGGAGTCCCGTCGACCTCGACCAACGGTGCGAGCGCCCAGCCGCCGAAGGTGCGCTGATCGACAAAGCGCAATTGTGCACCGTCGTCGAGGGTCGCGAGGATATGCGCGTGCTTCTCCACCGGAGCATCGGCGGGCTGCACCAACATCTGCCCGCTCATACCGAGATGGACGACAAGCGAGGTGTCCGGATCATCGAAGGTGAGCCACAGGTATTTGCCGCGCCGCTCGGCGCCGGCAACTCGCAGGCCCTTCATCCGAGCCGTCAGATCATCTGCGCCTTCGAGATGGCGGCGCACCGACCTGGGATGGCTCACCGTGACGGATTCGACCACCCGCCCGACAACATGTGCGGCGAGTCCGCGCCGGACGACCTCGACCTCGGGAAGCTCAGGCATCAACACTCCTATCGACCACGCGCGAGTCTTACGAGCGCCGTTCGCGGCCCGTCTCGCGGCCGAGTGGCCGAAGCGCATGCGACGAAGTCGCAAGTCTCGGCCACGCCGCTAGCGACTGCTTGGCTAGTCGCTCGAAAGGGCCTGCCGCGAGACACCAGCGGGCGCGAACACGCGGTGCCACAGGCGCCGCAAATCAGATACTGTCGGTCAGCGCCTGATAGGCGGCGCCCGCGGCCTTCTGCTCGGCTTCCTTCTTGGAGCGGCCGACGCCCTGACCGTACGGACGACCGCCGATCACGGTGGTCGCGGTGAATTCCTTGTCGTGGTCGGGACCTGTCGAGGTGATCTCGTAGCTGGGCACGCCGAGGCCACGTTCGGCGGTGAGCTCCTGCAGGCTGGTCTTCCAGTCCAGTCCGGCGCCCATCCGCGGTCCGCGCTCGAGCAGATCGGCGAACAGCCGCAGCACCACCTCACGCGCGACATCGATACCGTGCTCGAGATGGACCGCGCCGAGCAGCGACTCCATGCCGTCGGCGAGAATGCTCGGCTTATCCCGGCCGCCGGTGAGCTCTTCGCCCTTACCGAGCAGCAGGTGCACGCCGAGCCCACCCTCGCCGAGCCCGCGCGCCACCTCGGCGAGCGCGTGCATATTCACCACGCTCGCCCGCAGCTTGGCCAGTTCGCCCTCGGACTTGTCCGGGTGCTCATGGTAGAGCCGCTCGGTGATGCTCAGACCGAGGACCGAGTCGCCGAGGAATTCCAGACGCTCGTTGGTCGGCAGCCCGCCGTTCTCGTACGCATACGACCGGTGCGTCAGCGCCAGCCGCAGCAGATCGGCCCGCACGTCGACGCCGAGCGCCGCGAGCAGGCTCGCATGTTCACCGGACGCGCCGGGTTCGTCCTTACTGGCGGTCACGTCGATACGACAGGTCGAACGATCAGACAGCAGCGGTGACCTGGCGGCCCTTGTAGGTGCCGCAGGAGGGGCACGCGATATGCGGCAGCGTCTTCTCGCCGCAGGCGCGGTTCGGGCACGTGATCAGGGTCGGCGCGGTGGCCTTCCACTGGCTGCGCCGCGACCTGGTGTTGGAACGGGACATCCGGCGCTTCGGAACGGCCACGACTACTTCTCCTCTTGTCCTGTTGCTTGCCGGTACGGCAGCACTGTCTGGGTCTTAATGGTCTGTGTTGGTTGCACCCGAATCGGGGCTGCCATTGCCGGGCGACTCGGCGGCGAACTTCGCCAACCCGGCCCAGCGAGGGTCAAGTATCTCATGCCCATGGTCAGAACCCGCAATCGCCATCCGGACACCGCATTCCGGGCACAGGCCCGCGCACTCCGGAGTGCACAGCGGCCGCAGCGGGAGTTCGATGCCGATCTGGTCGGTGATCACCGGTTCCAGGTCGATCGTGTCGTCCACGATGCGGTAGATCTCATCGTCCTCGGTGGTCTGCTCGGTGGCGCTGTCCGGGTAGGCGAACAGTTCTGTGAGCCGAATCTCCATCGCGCCGGTGAACGGCTCGAGGCAGCGCGAGCACTCCCCCGCCGTCGGTGCGGCGACCGTTCCGGTGACGAGCACACCCTCGGACACCGCCTGCAACTGCAGATCCAGGTCCACCTCGGCGTCCACCGGAATGGCGATCAGATCCAGCCCGATCCGCTCATCGATGGTGACCACGCGATGCAGCTCTTTCATCGTGCCCGGACGACGGCCGAGGCTGATGACATCCAGCACGAAACCCGCGTCCGGCGTGCGGCGTGAGGCCGTACGAGGACGCGAAGCGGGACCGGAACCGGCGGACATCACGAACTCACTTCACATTCGAGGGGAGATGGGCAACCACTCCACAATACGCGAGGGCACGGCGAGCGCCCAAATTGTCAGCGGCGATAGTCTGCCGCGTAATCCGGCGCGCCCGCACCCGAGCGCAGTTGGTGACGTCCGCCGCGCACGGTCCGCAGGGTGGAGTTGAGGGTCTCCTCGAAGTCGGCGAGCCTGCTGTCGACGTAGTGGTCGCATTCGTCGCGCATCCGATCGGCCTCTTCGTTCGCACCGTCGATCAACCGGGCCGATTCGGCATGTGCGGCACGCACCACTTCGGTCTGCGTGACCAAGCGGTCGCGCTCGGCTTCGCCCTCGGCGACCGAGCGGTCATAGGAGGCCTTGCCCGCCTCGATCATCCGCTCGGATTCGATGCGGGCCCGACCGGTGACGGCCTCGAATTCGGCATTGCCGTCGGCGACGATGCGGTCGGCCTCGGCCTGAGCGGTATTCACCAGATGGTCGGCGTGCGCACCGGCCTCGGCGACCATGCGGTCGGCGTGTGCCTTGGCCTCGGCGAGGATCCGGTCGGCCTCCTCACGGGCCGATCCGATGGTCTGGTGCGCCTGGTCGTTGGCGGTGGTCACGGTCGTCTCGGCGGTGGTGCGGGCGTCGGAGACGATCTTGTCGCGATGATCGAGCACATCCTGGGCGTCGTCGAGCTCGCCGGGCAGCGCATCGCGCACGTCGTCGAGTAGTTCGAGCACGTCACCGCGCGGCACGATGCAGCTGCGGGTCGGCGGGATGCCGCGCGCTTCTTCGACAATGGCGACCAGCTCGTCGAGAGCTTCGAATACGCGATACATGCTCCTACCCCACTCTCGTGCAGACCTACGGCGAAACTTTCCGCCGTGGCCCAGTGTGCCCCTCGTCACGGCTCGTGCCGAGTCCCCCATCGGTGTGTCGTGTAGGTGTCTCGTACGCCACAAAAACAAGTGGAGGATATGTCTCCACTTGGTGTTACATTTATCGAGAAGGTCGCAACAAGATCTTCTTAAGTGGATCGCAGGCCCTGACCGGGACTGTGGGGTTAGAGGAGGCCGACCGGGCGGATTGCGATGACCATCGCGGTTGTCCGTACCGAAGGCTCGTGTGGGATCGGAAAGACAATGACCGTACTGGAACTACCGCGGACGGCGGTTCTGCCGACAAGCAGCCTGTACACGCCGTGGGCGGGGCCCTACCCCGTGCCGCAGCCGGGGACGGCTGCTCGGTTCGGCCAGTTGATGCAGTATCTGCGCGGCGACCGCGCGCTCGCTCAGCTGATCCGCTTCGCCCTGGTCGGCGGTTCCAGCAATATCGCCTACGTACTGCTGTTCTTCGCGATGCACGGCGTCGGTCCCCTGGTCGCCAATATCGCCGGCTCGGTCGTGAGCACCGTGATCGCCAATGAAATGCACCGTCAGCTCACCTTCCACGCCGCGGGCCGAGTCGGCTGGTTCACCGCGCAGTGGGAGGGCGGCGGGCTCGCGCTGGTCGGACTCGGGATCAGCACCGCCGCACTGGCCGCGCTCGAACTGTGGGCACCCGGCATGGGCGGTATGTTCCAGGCCGCGGCTGTCCTGGTCATCACCGCCGCGGTCGGCGGTATGCGCTTCCTCGCCCTGCGTGGCTTGGTCTTCTGATCAACAGCCCACACAAATCCGCCCCGGTTCTTCGGAACCGGGGCGGATTTCGTTGGGGGCGTTCAGCCTTTGCGTTCGGCGAGGCGATCGAGCAGGCGCTTGTGGACGGCGGGCGGGAGCATGTCGGTGACATCGCCGCCGTAGGTCGCGACCTCCTTGACCAGCGAGCTGGACAGGAAGCTGAAGGTCGGGTTGGTGGCGATGAAGAAGGTGTCGACGCCGCTGAGCTTCTTGTTCATCTGCGCCATCTGCAGTTCGTAGCCGAAGTCGGTGGCATCGCGCAGACCCTTGACGATCGCGCCGATGCCCTCCTGCTTGGCGAAATCCACCGTCAGCCCCTGCCAGGACTCCACCCGCACATTGGGCAGGTGCGCGGTGGCCTCGCGCAGCATCTCCATGCGCTCCTCGACGCTGAACATGCCCTGCTTCTTGGGATTGACCATGACGGTCACCACGACCTCGTCGAACTGAGCCGCGGCCCGCGCGAAGACGTCGATATGTCCATTGGTCACCGGGTCGAACGAGCCCGGGCACAACGCTCCTGCCATGAACAGACGGTATCAGGAGGCCGGATCCGCACCTCGAACGCCGCGACGGCGGAGTTACTCCGGGGCGAATTCGGCTAGTTCGATGCGGGTTTCACCGTATTTGCGTGCCTTGGCGGGGACATAGCCTGCGGGCCAGACGATCTCGGGTGAGCGGATGGAACGCTCCACCACGACGAGGGCTTCCGGTGTCAGCCAGTCGTGTTCGGCGAGGGCGCGCAGGTCGGCGGTGACCGTCGCGGTGTCGACGTCGTAGGGCGGGTCGGAGAAGACCACGTCGTACTTGCCCGCCCCGCCGCCGGCCAGGACAGTGGCGACGGAGCCGATGCGGAGTTCGGCGCCCGGCAGGCCGAGGTCGGCGATATTGCCGCGCACGATGGCAGCGGCCTTGCGGTCGGATTCGATGAGCATGGCGTGGGTGGCGCCGCGGGAAAGTGCTTCCAGGCCCAGTGCGCCGGATCCGGCGTAGAGGTCGAGTACGCGGACGCCGTCGAAATCGATGCGGGCGTCCAGGGCGCTGAACAGCGCCTCGCGCACCCGATCGGAGGTGGGCCGGGTACCCGCGGGCGGAACGCGTAGCCGCCGCCCGCCCGCGGTACCCGCGACGATCCGGGTCATTCGGCCGCGGACTCGCGCACCGTGAGTTCGACCAGCAGGTCACCGCCTTCGACCTGCTGCACCTTGCCGATCGCGACCCGGCCGACGATGCCGGCGCGGGGCGCGGTGATCGCGGCCTCCATCTTCATCGCCTCGATGGTGCCGACGATATCGCCCGCCGCGATCGAATCGCCTTCGGACACAGCGAGTGTCACCACACCGGCGAACGGGGCGGCGATATGGCCCGCGTTGTTCTTGTCGGCCTTCTCGGCGGCCGGGATATCGCTGGCGATGGAGCGGTCGCGCACGGCGACCGGACGCAGTTGGCCGTTCATGATGCACATGACCGTGCGCATACCGCGCTCATCGGGTTCGGAGATGGCCTCCAGCCCGATGAGCAGGGTGACGCCCTTCTCCAGTTGCACACGGTGTTCATCGCCGCGGCGCAGGCCGTAGAAGAACTGGTTGGCCGACAGGCCCATGGTGTCGCCGTACTTTTCCCGGTGCGCGAGGAATTCGGCGGTGGGACCGGGGAAGAGCAGGCGGTTGAGCGTGGCACGGCGCAGTTCGGAGGAACCGGTGAGTCCGGCCTCGTCAGCGGGGGTCAGCGGGGTCTCCGGCTTGGCCGGTCCGCGTCCGGCCAGTGCGCGGCTGCGGAACGGTTCGGGCCAGCCGCCCGCCGGGTTGCCGAGTTCGCCACGCAGGAAACCGATGACCGAATCCGGAATGTCGTAGCGGCCCGGATCGGCGGCGAAGCTTTCGATATCGACGCCGGTGCCGACCAGTGCGAGCGCGAGGTCGCCGACCACCTTCGAGGACGGCGTGACCTTGACCAAGCGGCCCAGAAGCCGGTCTGCCGCAGCGTATTTCGCCTCGACCTCTTCGAAACGGTCACCGAGGCCGAGCGCGATGGCCTGCTGACGCAGATTCGACAGCTGACCGCCCGGGATTTCGTGGGTGTACACCCGGCCGGTCGGCGCGGGCAGCCCGGATTCGAAGGGCGCGTACACCTTTCGCAGCGCCTCCCAGTACGGCTCCAGATCGCAGACGTTCTGCAGGCTGAGACCGGTGTCGAATTCGCTGTGCGCGGCAGCCGCGACGATCGCGGAAAGCGCTGGCTGACTGGTGGTTCCGGCCATGGCGGCACTCGCACCATCGACCGCGTCGGCACCGGCCTGCCAAGCGGCGAGGTAGGTGGCCAGCTGACCGCCGGGGGTGTCGTGGGTGTGCACGTGCACCGGCAGGTCGAAGTTGCTGCGCAGCGCGGAGACCAGGGTCGCGGCGGCCGGAGCGCGCAGCAGGCCCGCCATATCCTTGATGGCCAGCACGTGCGCGCCCGCGTCGACGATCTGCTCGGCGAGCTTGAGGTAGTAGTCGAGGGTGTAGAGGTTTTCGTCCGGGTTGGACAGGTCGCCGGTGTAGCTCATCGCGACTTCCGCGATGGCCGTGCCGGTTTCGCGCACCGCGTCGATGGCCGGACGCATCTGGTCGACATTGTTGAGTGCGTCGAAGATGCGGAAGATGTCGATGCCGGTGTCGGTCGCCTCCTGCACGAACGCGCGCGTCACCTGCTCCGGGTACGGCGTGTAGCCGACGGTATTGCGTCCGCGCAGCAGCATCTGCAGACAGATATTCGGCACCGCCTCGCGCAGTGCGGCCAGCCGCTCCCACGGGTCCTCGAACAGGAAGCGCAGCGCCACATCGTAAGTCGCGCCGCCCCATGCCTCGATGGACAGCAGTTCCGGTGTCAGGCGCGCGACATGTCCGGCGACGCCGAGCAGACCATTGGTGCGGACCCGGGTAGCCAGCAGCGACTGGTGTGCGTCGCGGAAGGTGGTGTCGGTGACGCCGACGGCCTTCTGTTCACGCAATGCATGCGCGAAACCCTCCGGGCCCAGGCGCAGCAGCCGCTGACGGGAACCGTCCGGCGGCGGCACGCTCAAATCGATGGCGGGCAGCTTATCGTGCGGGTACACCGTGGTCGGGCGCTCACCGTGCGGCTTGTTCACGGTGATATCGGCCAGGTAGTTCAGGATCTTGGTGCCGCGGTCGGCCGAACCTCGCAGGGTCAGCAGCTGCGGGCGCTCATCGATGAACGAGGTGGTGACCCGGCCGGCCTTGAAGTCCGGATCGTCGAGCACCGCGAGCAGGAACCCGATATTGGTGGTGACGCCGCGGATGCGGAATTCCGCGAGGGCGCGGCTGGCCCGTGCCACCGCGGCCGGGAAGTCGCGGCCACGGCAGGTGAGCTTGACCAGCATCGAGTCGAAGTAGGCGCCGATCTCCGCGCCCAGGTTCGCGCCGCCGTCGAGGCGGATGCCCGCGCCGCCGGGGGTGCGGTAGGCGGTGATGCGGCCGGTGTCGGGGCGGAAGCCGTTGGCCGGATCCTCGGTGGTGATCCGGCACTGCAGGGCGGCACCGCGAATGGTGACTTTGTCCTGGCTGAGGCCGAGCTGTTCGAGACTCTCCCCCGCCGCGATGCGCAGCTGGGACTGCACCAGATCGACATCGGTGATCTCCTCGGTCACCGTGTGCTCGACCTGGATGCGCGGGTTCATCTCGATGAAGACATGGTTGCCGCGCTCGTCGAGCAGGAATTCGACGGTGCCCGCGCAGCTGTAGCCGATCTGACGGGCGAACGCCACCGCGTCGTTGCAGATGCGCATCCGCAGTGCGGGATCCAGGTTCGGGGCGGGCGCGAGCTCGATCACCTTCTGGTGGCGGCGCTGCACCGAACAGTCGCGCTCGAATAGGTGCATGACATTGCCGTGCTGGTCGGCCAGGATCTGCACCTCGATGTGACGCGGGTTCACCACGGCCTGTTCCAGGAACACGGTCGGATCACCGAAGGCCGACTCCGCCTCGCGGGACGCGGCCTCGATCGATTCGCGCAGCTGTGCGGGATCGGCGACCCGGCGCATGCCGCGACCACCGCCACCCGCGACGGCCTTCACGAAGATCGGATAGTCCAGCTCCTCGGATGCGGCCAGCAGTTCGTTCACATCGGCCGACGGCGCGCTGGACTTCAGCACCGGCAGACCCGCCGCCCGCGCGGCCTCGATCGCGCGGGCCTTGTTACCAGCCAGTTCGAGCACTTCGGCCGAGGGACCGATGAAGGTGATGCCCTCGCGCGCGCAGGCCGCCGCGAGGTCCGGGTTCTCGGACAGGAAGCCGTAACCGGGGTAAATCGCGTCGGCGCCCGCTGACTTGGCAGCCTCGATGATCGCCTCTATCGACAGGTACGCCCGGACCGGGTGCCCCTCTTCGCCGATCTGGTAGGACTCCGCGGCCTTCAACCGGTGGACCGAGTTGCGGTCCTCGTACGGGAAGACGGCGACCGTCCCGATGCCGAGTTCGTAGGCCGCGCGGAAGGCGCGGATGGCGATCTCGCCACGGTTGGCAACCAAGACTTTCGAGAACATTGAACTAAGGTACCCGGCCCGGAATCGTGGTCTGACAGGGAAGTCCCATTAACGAAACCTTCACAACGAGTCCTAGCAGAGTTGCAAAGTTTTGTTCATCCCACCGACACATCTCACCGTCCGTCGCGGTCACAAGTGCGGGCAGGCGCCACCGTCGACTCGAACGCATCTGGCGACAACTTCGCAAACGCGCGATACACCGAGTGCGGTGCAATTCGATTGCGCGGCCACCTATGCTGGTTGACGCAGCTGGTTCGCCGTGCGTAGACGAGATGGAGCCCCGACGTCGCGTTACGGAGTCGAGTTCGCGGATCGGTGTAACCGGTGCGCGAACGAGAGGGAACCCGGTGAGATTCCGGGACTGTCCCGCAGCGGTATGCAGGAACGACCGCCGTCATGAGCACTGGGTACCCACCCGGGAAGCGACGGCCAGTAGGTGAGCCCCGTACGGGGTCGGCCAGAAGGCCCGTGCCCGCAAGTCCGAAGACCTGCCAGCCGTGTCGGATACGCCGTATCCGGCGGCCACCGCCTCGTGGATTGGGCGCGCGGACCTCTGTGCGATTGTCGGGCTCCTACGGTGCACCGGCACGTCACTCGGTCTCCGCTAGCTCGTAGGGCGATGGTCTTCGATCTCAGCACTGGAGAAATTCGTGACTGTTACGCATAACCCGTTCACCGCGACGGTTCTCGGTCTCCCGCGGGTGGGGCCGCACCGTGAGCTCAAGCGCGCCACCGAATCCTACTGGGCCGGACGCATCGACGCGGAGCAACTGCGCGCGATCGCCCGCGACCTGCGGCGCGACCAGCTGACCGAATTACAAAGCGCCGGAATGGATTCCATCCCCGTCGGCACTTTCTCCTATTACGACCAAGTGCTCGATACCGCAGTGCTGCTCGGCGCGCTGCCGCCCCGAGTGGCCGGAATCGCCGATCCGCTGGATCGCTATTTCGCGGCGGCACGCGGCACCGATACGGTCGAACCCCTGGAGATGACCAAATGGTTCGATACCAATTACCACTATCTGGTGCCGGAAATCGGGCCGGAGATGGTGTTCTCGCTGGATCCATCGAAGGTGCTGGACGAACTGCGGGAGGCGCTCGCGCTGGGGGTGCCCGCGCGGCCGGTGGTGGTCGGACCCATCACCTTCCTGAAGCTGGCGAAGGCAACCGGCGGTGCGGCGCTGGATCGCCTCGACGAGTTGGTTCCGCTCTATCGGGAGCTGTTGCGGCTGCTTGCCGTGGCGGGCGCGGAATGGGTACAACTCGACGAGCCGATCTTGGTCACCGACCTGACCGCTGGCGAGGTCGAACTCGTACGGCGGACCTACGCTGAACTGTCGGCCACCACGGATCGCCCGGCACTGCTGGTGGCCACGTATTTTGGTAAGCCAGGTCCGGCGTCGAGCGCCTTGGCCGAGACCGAAATCGAAGGTATCGCACTGGATTTCACGGTTGACGCCGATCTCTCCGGTGTGCCGACGCTGGCGAACAAGCTGCTGGTGGCGGGTGTGGTCGACGGTCGGAATGTCTGGCGGGCCGATCTGGAAAAGGCTTTGGCGACGCTCGGCACGCTGCTGGGGTGCGCGAAATCCGTTGCGGTGTCGAGTTCCTGCTCGCTGCTGCACGTGCCCTACACCTTGGCGAGCGAAACCGGCCTCGACGAGCGGCTGCGTTCATGGTTGGCCTTCGGCGCGGAGAAGGTCGCCGAGGTGCGGTTGCTCGCGACCGGACTGACTGCGGGGTCCGAGGCGATCGCCGATGAATTGGCTACGGTCCGTGCCGCCCTCGCTACTCGCCGCACCGATCCTCGGTTGGACAATTCGCAGGTGCGGGCGCGGCTCGCCTCGCTCGGTGCGGATGCGACTCGGCGGGCACCCGCGGAACAACGACGAACAGTGCAAGCCGAGCGGCTGCGGTTGCCAGCGCTGCCGACCACGACGATCGGCTCGTATCCGCAGACCTCGGCGATCCGGCTGGCACGCGCGGCATTGCGCAAGGGTGAAATCGACAGGTGCGAGTACGTGCGGCGGATGCGGTCCGAGATCGCGGATGTCATTGCGTTGCAAGAGAAGCTGGGCCTGGATGTACTGGTGCACGGCGAGCCGGAGCGCAATGACATGGTGCAGTACTTCGCCGAGCAACTCGACGGATTCGCCGTCACCGACGCGGGCTGGGTGCAGTCCTACGGCACGCGTTGCGTTCGGCCGCCGATTCTGTTCGGCGATGTGGCGCGGCCCGCGCCGATGACCGTGGATTGGATCGGCTACGCGCAATCGTTGACCGATAAGCCGGTCAAGGGCATGCTCACCGGCCCGGTGACGATTCTGGCTTGGTCGTTCGTCCGCGATGACCAACCGTTGGCGGATTCGGCACGTCAAGTGGCGCTAGCGATCCGGGACGAGACTGTCGATCTACAGGCCGCGGGTATTCGGATCATCCAGGTCGACGAACCCGCCCTGCGGGAACTGCTGCCGCTGCGCGCGGCCGATCAGGGCGAGTACCTGGAGTGGTCGGTCGGTGCTTTCCGGTTGGCGACCTCCGGCGTTTCGGATGCCACGCAGATCCACACCCATCTCTGCTATTCGGAATTCGGTGAGGTCATCGATGCGATCGCCGGATTGGATGCCGATGTGACCTCGATCGAGGCGGCACGCTCGCATATGGAGGTGCTCGACGATTTGAATGCCGCAGGCTTCGATCTCGGTGTCGGACCGGGCGTGTACGACATCCACTCACCGCGGGTGCCGAGCGTGGAGGAGATCACCGCCTCCCTGCGCGCCGCACTGAAGGCCGTTCCCGCCGAACGGCTTTGGGTCAATCCGGACTGCGGATTGAAGACGCGTGGACCAGTCGAGGTCGAGGCGTCATTGCGCAATCTGGTCGCTGCCGCGGCAGCGGTGCGCTAAGCGGATAGTGCGCTCGTCCTCTCGATGCGGGGGCGAGCGCATCCGCCCGGGTTCGCACCGTCCGGCAGACCATTCCCAACAGTTTCTATGCCGAGAGCGACGGTGGCCGCACCGTCCTACGCGAACACCCGACCTGACGATCGACTACATTCCCCGTCGGAGCCCGCGCAGCCCGATAGCGCGGTGTGGTAGCCGCGCTATCAGGCTGCATATCAATGAGATTCGGCCCCGGGGAAAGGCCGGAGCCGACGGCGCGGCGTGTACCTCTCACAACTTTCGCCGTTGCGGACCATCGGCCGCAGGCGCGACCGTGCGCTCAGTCCCCGCCGCCAGGCCGTATGACATTCCGAGCAACGATCCATGCGTAACCCCTCCTCATACGTCGCCATCAGATATCACCCCCGATGTCCTATTCGACGCATGGCCGACCGAATCGGTTCCGCCGATTCCCTCGACTATTCGGCCGCGGGCTCGGTTCCGAAGGCGCGATTGATGGCGGCCATATCGAAGTAGTCGCGCCAGGCGGTGATGGCGCCGTCGGCGACCTCGAAGACGCCCACTACCGGCAGCGGTGTGTCTTTGCCCAGGCCACGGAGGATATCGGTGCGTTCGTTCATGACAATATTCCCGGCGGCGACCTGGTGGTGCACGTCGAATTCGATGGATTCGAAGGTGCTGAGAAAGCCGGCGATGAAATCGCGGATGGCAGCGCGACCGTTGATGGGTTCCATCGGAATGTTGTGGTAGACGGCGTCTTCGGCGAAGAAGGCGCTGATCCGGTCCGGGTCGGGATCGGCCCAGCTGCGGCACATGGCGGTGACGATTTCGTCGGGGCTCGGCATTCGGTTCGCTCGCTTCCTTGCGCCGATGCGATCGGGCACATCGGTCGATTCGATCGCCCCGATTACACCAAACAATTGCTTGGTTGCGCCAGGATCAGCCCGTGACCAGCAGTTCGCGCTGCGGCACCCCGACGTATTCGGACAGCGGACGGATCAGGGCATTGGCGGCGGACTGCTCGATGATGTGAGCGGTCCAACCGGTGATGCGACTCAGCACGAAGATCGGCGTGAACATTTCGATGTCGAAGCCCATCAGGTAGTAGGCGGGTCCGGCCGGGAAGTCGAGGTTGGGTTTGATGCCGGTGGCCTCGGCCATGGCCTGCTCCAATGCGGTGTACATGCGCAACCAGTGCTGGTCACCGGTCACCTGCACGACTTGGTCCAGGGCCTCGCGCATTGTCGGCACTCGCGAGTCGCCGTTCTTGTACACGCGATGCCCGAACCCCATGACCTTCTGTTTGCCGGATAGCTCGGCGCGCAACCACTCCGCGGCCAGTTCGGGCTCACCGATCTCCAGCATCGTGCGCATGACGGCCTCGTTGGCACCGCCGTGCAGCGGACCCTTGAGCGCACCGATCGCAGCGGTGATCGCACTGTACATATCCGACCGGGTCGAGGTGACCACGCGCGCGGCGAAGGTGGATGCGTTGAAACTGTGCTCCGCGTAGAGGATCAGCGAAATCTCGAAGGCGCGCACAATGCGCGGATCCGGCACCTTGCCGAAGCACATATTCAGAAAGTTCTCGGCAAAGCCCAGATGTGAATGCGGCGCAATAGGATCCAGTCCACGACGGCGGCGCATGTCAGCGGCGATGACCGTGGGCAACACCGCGGTGAGCCCTAACGCCTTCGCCAACAATGCCCGATCACCTTGTGCGGCATCGAGTTCCGCATCCTCCGCGCCGAGGTAGCTGACCACGGTTCGGACCACATCCATCGGATGACAGTTCTGCGGCATCTTCTCGATGAGCGACAGGATCGAGCGATCGATGCGCCGCTGGGCGCGTTCACGCTGACACAACAGTTGGAGTTGGGCGGCGTCGGGGAGTTCGCCGTACCACAGCAGATAGGCGACCTCCTCGAAACCGCAGTGCCGGGCCAGATCCTGCACGGCATAGCCGCGATAGGTCAGCGAATTCGTCTCGGGCACAACCTTGGAGATGCTGGTGGTATCGACCACCACCCCGGCCAGGCCCTTCTTTATTTCAGTCATCGTTTTACTCACTCACGGTGAAATTGAAGATTCCGGAATCGAAGTCGTTGTACTGCTGGTAGTCGAGCAACTCGTAGAGTCGCGCCCGGTGCTGCATCTCACCGACCAGCCCGAATTGCGTTCCAGTGGAAGCAATTTCACGCAGGCCGCGCTCTACCGCGAACATCGCCAAGCGCAGCGTGGTCACCGGATAGATGACGGCGTTGTAGCCGAGATCCGCCAGCGTTGGAGCTGATAGCAATTCCGACTTGCCGAACTCGGTCATATTCGCAAGCAGTGGAATATCCACCGCGGCACGGAACTTCGCGAATTCGGAGCCATCGGCGAGTGCCTCGGTGAAGATGAGGTCGGCCCCCGCGTCGGCGTAGGCCTTGGCCCGATCGATCGCCGCATCCAGCCCCTCGGTCCCGCGCGCATCGGTGCGCGCGCAGACGACGAAGTTCGGGTCCCGGCGGGCCGAGACCGCGGCACGCAACCGACGGACCATCTCGTCGACCGGAACCACGACTTTGCCGTCGAGATGCCCACAGCGCTTGGGATTGACCTGGTCTTCGATATGGCAGCCCGCGAGCCCGGCATCTTCCAGCAGGGTCACCGTGCGCGCCGCATTCATCGGCTCACCGAAGCCGGTATCGGCATCGATCAGCACCGGCAGATCGGTCACCCGCGCAATCTGCTGTCCCCGCGCGGTCACCTCGGTGAGGGTGGTCAGGCCGATATCCGGTAGCGCGAGTTCGGCCGATACCACCGCGCCCGAGACATAAACGCCCTCGAAGCCGAGCTCCTGAATCAGCTTGGCCACCAACGGGTTGAAGGCTCCCGGCCAGCGCTGGATTTGTCCAGAAGCCAACCCGGCGCGCAGTGCCACACGTTTATCGGCAGCGCTCGTAGCAGCGGCGAGCAGTCCTGTCATCGCGACCGGCCTAGGCTGAGCGCATGACCGAGGACCGTCCCCTGCGCTATCGGCTGATCACCGGCGTCGACGACGCCACCTTCTGCGAACGGATCAGCAGCCTGCTCGATCAGGGTTACCGGCTGCACGGATCGCCCGCCGTCACATTCAACGGCACCGATGTGATCGCCGCGCAGGCGCTGACTTGGGGCGAAGAATAGCGCCGACATCAGAAGATCCCCTCGCGCGCTTGCGGTGCCCGCCCCATAACCTCGGGCGATACGGTGAACGTCAGCTGATCCAGTTCCCCGGGGGCCAACTTCGCCGTGCGCTGCACCACGTCGAGGAAACGGTCCTGTTCCGCGGGTTCGATCACGCCCTCGGCCAGCGTGCGGAACTTCGCGATGTACTGCTCGCGCGCGAACGGCCGCGCACCCAGCGGATGCGCATCCGCCACCGCCAGCTCATCGACAATCGTCTCGCCACTTTTCAGCGTCACGACCGCCCGTGCCCCGAAGGCCTTTTCGTTCGGATCGGTGGCGTGATAGCGGCGCGTCCATTCCGGATCCTCGACCGTCGAGATCTTGCGCCACAGCGCGACGGTATCCGCCCGACGTGCGCGCTCGGGCGCGTAGGACCGCTCGTGATGCCAACCGCCGTCCTGTAGCGCGACCGCGAATATATAAGGAACGGAATGGTCGAGAGTCTCGCGGCTGGCGTGCGGATCGAACTTCTGCGGATCACCGGAGCCCGTGCCGATGACCACGTGCGTGTGATGGCTGGTGTGCAGCACGATGGTGGCGATCTGATCGAGATCGCCGATGCGCGCCCGCATTCGGCGCGCGAGATCTATGGGCGCTTGGCTCTGGTATTCGGCCGAATGCTCCTTGGTGTAACTGTCGAGGATCGCCCGCTTCGCCTCGCCCGGGCTCGGCAGCGGCACCTGATATTCCGCTTCCGGCCCACCGAGCAACCAGGCGATGACGCCGTCCGCCCCCTCCCAGATCGGTGCGGGCGCACCCTCGCCGCGCATGGCCCGGTCGACCGCCTCCACCGCCATTTTTCCGGCGAATGCGGGGGCATATGCCTTCCAGCTGGAGATCTCGCCCTTTCGGGATTGCCGGGTGGCGGTGGTGGTGTGCAGCGCCTGCCCGATGGCCTGATAGATCGTCTCGGTGTCCAGGCCGAGTAGCGTCCCGATGCCCGCGGCGGCCGATGGACCGAGATGTGCGACGTGATCGATCTTGTATTCGTGCAGGCAGATTCCGCGCACCAGGTCGATCTGGATTTCGTAACCGGTGGCCAGGCCGCGGATCAGCGCGGCGCCACCGCGACCGGTGTGCTGGGCGACGGCGAGGATCGGCGGAATATTGTCGCCCGGATGGGAGTACTCGGCGGCGAGGAAGGTGTCATGAAAGTCGAGCTCGCGCACCGCGACTCCATTCGCCCACGCGGCCCACTCCGGTGACACTCGACGCCGCGGCGGCAAGCCGAAAACCGTGGCGCCCGACCGACGCGCATACGGCTGTGCGAGTGCCTGCGCCCGCGCATTCGTCACGGGGCGGCGGAGCAGCGCGGCGGCCGCGACGGCGGCATTGTCGATGATCCGGTTCACGATCATCGCGCTGACCTCGGCGGTCACCTCGACCGGATCGGCGGCGACCTCGGCAATTCTGGTGGCCAAATGTTCTGTGCGCGGAAAGTCCACGGCAGCGGCGCGGGCGCGTACGACGTGGGTTTTCATCCATCCTCCGGTTCCAGACGGGCCAGCGGCCCTACTTCGCACGCTACGCAGGATTGATCTTCGGCAAAATCCCTTGCAACAGCAGATTTCTGCGGGCGAGAATCCTCCATTTTGCGATGATTGCGAATTCCGAGGGCTACCATCTTGCGGTGCGCAAGATGTACGCGGGCGCCCGACTGAGACGGTTGCGCGAGGAACGGCGGATGACCCAGGCGGCACTGGCGAAATCCCTGGATCTATCGCCCAGCTACCTGAACCAGCTCGAGCGCGACCAGCGACCGCTCACCATTCCGGTGCTGCTGAAGCTCAACTCCACCTTCGACCTCGACGTGCAATTCTTCGCGGCCGACTCCGATGCCCGGCTGGTCTCGGATCTACACGAGGTGCTCGTCGACGCGGCGGGCGGTGACAGTGCGCCACTGACCGAGGTGGAGGAACTGGCGACGCGACTGCCGGAGGTCTCCCGAATCGTCGTCGCGATGCATCGGCGACTACGCGCAGCGACAGATCAACTCGACCTGCTCTCCGCCCGGGTGGCCGCGCCGGCCGGTGCGCCCGGCGTGCCCATGCCGTACGAGGACGTGCGGGACTTCTTCTACGACCACCACAATCACATAGCGCCACTCGATCATGCGGCCGAACAACTCTTCGAGGAGTGCGGTCTGAGCATCGGATCACTCGATCGGCAACTCGCGAGGGTGGCCGAAGAGCGCGCCGGGGTCACCGTGCTGGTGCGCGGTGACGGCGCGGATCCGTCCATCCCGAAACGGCATTACGATCCGGACAGCCGCACGCTGACGCTGGCGCGGCGGCTGCGTCCCGGACAGCGCGCATTTCAAATCGCCACCACCCTCGGTTTTCTGCTGTACGGCAAGGATCTGGATGCCGTACTCGCCGAAACACCCTCGCTCACCGGCGAATCCAGGACGTTGGCGCGCATCGGGTTGGCGAATTACTTCGCGGGCGCGCTGGTGCTGCCGTACGGCCGCTTTCTGCGGTCGGCTGAGGAACTGCGCTACGACGTCGATCTGCTCAGTCTGCGTTTCGAGGTCGGCTTCGAGACCATCTGCCACCGGTTGAGCACCCTGCAGCGGCAGGGGCAGCGCGGCGTTCCGTTCTTCCTGGTCCGCACCGACCGGGCGGGCAATATCTCGAAACGCCAGTCCGCCACGGCATTCCATTTCTCCCGGGTCGGGGGCAGCTGCCCGCTGTGGGTGGTGCACGAGGCATTCGCCAATCCTGGTCGCATCCTGACCCAGATGGCGGCGATGCCCGATGGCCGCCGCTACCTCTGGATCGCCCGCACCGCGCTGGCGGGACCCCACGGATACAGCACGGCGACAAAGGATTTCGCGATCGGCCTGGGTTGCGATATCGAATACGCCGATCGGCTGGTGTATTCGAACGGCCTACAACTCGACAGTCCGGCCGCAGCGGTACCGATCGGCGCGGGCTGCAAAGTCTGCGAGCGCCCCTCCTGCCCACAGCGCGCCTTCCCCCAAATCGGCAGCCCCCTCGCAGTCACCGAGCACATCAGCACGGATCTGCCCTACCCCCGAATCCTGCGCTAGTGTGTCGCGCCTGAAATTAGGCAAGTAAGTATGTAACCTATTTTGTGTGTCGCATCGTGGGCCTTCTGCTGTCGAGATTGTGCTGTCGG